>JAFAEB010000053.1 GCA_023424235.1 Bacillota bacterium | reverse complement strand
GTAGGTATTACAGCAGGGGCATCCACCCCAAACAATATTATCAAGGAGGTTCATACCGCATGTCAGAAATGAGTTTTGAACAATTATTGGAGGAATCATTAAAAACAATACAAAACGGAGAGGTAGTAGAGGGCACTGTAATACGTGTAAAAGAAGACGAAATCGTCTTAAATATAGGCTACAAAGCTGACGGTATTATTACTAGAAGTGAATATACCAACACACCTAATGTGGACTTAACTACAGTCGTAAAAGAAGGCGACACACTTCAAGCTAAAGTATTAAAAGTTAATGATGGTGAAGGGCAAGTTCTTTTAACATATAAGAGACTAGCTCAAGAAAAAGGAAGTAAAAGATTAGAAGAAGCTTTTAATAATAAAGAAGTATTAAAAGCAAAAGTTGCAGCAGTACTTGATGGAGGTTTAAGTGTTATTGTTGATGAAACAAGAATCTTTATACCTGCAAGTTTAGTATCTGATTCCTATGAAAAAGATCTAGCTAAATATGCTGGACAAGAAATAGAATTTGTTATTAGCGAATTCAATCCTAAAAAGAGAAGAATTATTGGTGATCGTAAACAACTTATCGTTGCTAAGAAACAAGTTATGCAAAAAGAACTTTTCGAACGTATTAAAGTTGGTATGATGGTTACTGGTACAGTTAAGAATGTTACAGACTTTGGTGCTTTCATTGACCTTGGTGGAGCTGATGGCTTACTTCATATCTCTGAAATGTCTTGGGGTAGAATTGAAAATCCTAAGAAAGTTTTCAAAGTTGGTGATGAAGTTAAAGTTCTTATTAAAGACATTTCTGGTGACAAAATTGCACTTAGTTTAAAATTTGATGATGCTAATCCTTGGATTAAAGCTTCTGAAAATTATGCAGTTGGTACTGTTGTAACTGGTAGAGTTGCACGTATGACTGACTTTGGTGCATTTATTGAGTTAGAACCAGGTGTTGATGCACTTTTACATGTATCTCAAATTTCTAAAGAACATGTTGAAAAACCAAGTGATGCATTAAAAGTTAATCAAGAAGTTACTGCTAAAGTTGTAGATTTTAATAATGATGAGAAAAAAATCAGTTTAAGTATCAAAGCTTTAGATGAAGTTGAAGAAGCTAAGGCTGAAACTACAGAAGAATAGTCTATATTATACAATAGATAAAGGAGTGTTTCAATTTGGCTGACAATTATGAAACCTTTAAGGAACAAGTATATGGACTTACAAAGATTAATCTAAATGCTTATAAAGAGCGCCAAATGAAACGTAGAATTGATGCATTAATTGCTAAACATAAGATAAATTCTTATAATGTGTATATAGATACATTAAAAAAGAATCCAATTATGTTTGAAGAATTCATCAATTACCTGACTATTAATGTGTCTGAATTTTATAGAAATCCTGAGCAATGGAATTTATTAGAACAGGATGTGCTACCTTATCTATTTAATAAATTTGGTAATAACATAAAAATATGGAGTGCAGCTTGCTCTACTGGGGACGAGCCATATTCCTTAGTTATGCTATTATCAAAATTTATGCCTTTAAATAGGATTAAAATTATAGCTACAGATATTGATAAGCAAGTACTTGAAAAAGCAAAGCTAGGACTTTATAACATTAAAAGTTTAAAAGCTTTACCAGATGAGTTTATTAAAAAATTTTTTAATGAAATCAATGATAAAACATATCAAATAAATGATAGTGTTAAAGCTTGTGTAGAGTTTAGACAGCATAATCTTTTAAAAGATGATTATCCTAGCAATTGTGATTTGATTGTATGTAGAAATGTTCTAATCTATTTTACAGAAGAGGCTAAAGTAGATATTTATAAGAAATTTAATGGTTCATTAAAAAAGGATGGTATTTTATTTGTTGGTAGTACTGAGCAAATTATTCAACCACAAAATTTAGGATTTGCTACTTATAAATCATTTTATTATAGAAAAATGTAAGTTATTTATATCCTTAATCGTAAGTGTTATTCTAATAAATCCCAATTATATGGATAATTAGAATAACACTTTATTTGATTGATTAGAAAATATTAAAACATTTTTCTATAATAAATAAGTTAATAGCTAGGTAAAATGCTATATAGTGATTGAATGGGTAAGTTTAAGATAATAATTTATAAGATGGCTATTAATTTTTCGTCAATAATTTTTCATAATTAATAGTTGATTTTTATAATAATATCTAGTATATTGTGTATAGATACTGACTGGGAAGTACCAACCATAAGGACAGTATGTAGAGAAAAGCCAAAGATGGGAGTATTGGATGAAGATGAATGTGAGAATTGCAGTTGACGCTATGGGTGGAGATAATGCACCTGGTGAGATTGTAAAAGGTTCTGTAGAAGCAATCAATACTAGAGATGATATTAAGGTATTATTAGTAGGAAAAGAAGAATTACTTAAGACTGAATTAAGTAAATATTCTTACGATAAAGATCGCTTACAGATAGTAAATGCGAATGATGTCATTACGAATGATGAAGCTCCAGTTTTAGCTATTCGTCGTAAAAAAGATTCCTCTATCGTTGTTGCACAGAATCTAGTAAAAAACAAAGAAGCGGACGCTTTTGTTTCAGCTGGTAGTACTGGTGCAGTTTTAGTAGGTGGACAATTAGTTATCGGTAGAATAAAAGGGGTTGAAAGACCACCATTAGCTCCATTAATACCAACAACAAAGGGTGTATCCTTACTTATTGACTGTGGAGCCAATGTTGATGCAAGACCATCACATTTAGTACAATTTGCAAAAATGGGTTCCATCTACATGGAACATGTTGTAGGGATAAAGAATCCAAGAGTAGCAATTGTAAATATTGGTACAGAAGAAGAAAAGGGTAATATGCTTGTAAAAGAGACATTCCCACTTCTAAAAAATTGTAGTGACATTAATTTTATTGGAAGTATTGAAGCAAGAGAAATTCCAAATGGTGGAGCAGATGTAATTGTATGTGAAGCTTTTGTAGGTAATGTAATATTAAAGCTATACGAAGGACTTGGAAGTGCTTTAATTGGTAAAATTAAATCAGGACTTATGAGTACTACAAAAAGTAAAATTGGAGCTCTTCTATGTAAGCCGGCTTTAAAAGAAACATTAAAATCTTTTGATGCATCAAGTTATGGTGGAGCACCTATGTTAGGGCTTAATGGTTTAGTTGTAAAGACTCATGGTAATGCGAAAAGCATTGAAGTTAAAAATTCAATTCTACAATGTGTTACATTTACAGAGCAACAACTAAATGAAAAAATCAAAATGAATATTCAAAGCGAAGAATAAAGAATTTAAGAAAGGTGATTTTATAATGGAATTTGAAAAATTAAAAAAAATTATTAGTGAAGTACTTAATGTAGATGAGGATGAAATTACAATGGATACTACATTCGTTGATGATTTAGGAGCAGACTCATTAGATATATTCCAAATTATCATGGGAATTGAAGAAGAGTTCGATATAGAAATAGCTAATGAAGATGCAGAGAACATAGTAACTGTTGGTGATGCAGTAGAAGAAATTAAAAATTCATTAAATCAATAATTTAGAATCTTAATCCCTTTCATTAGTTATTATTTAATACTATTGAAAGGGTTTCATTTAATTTTAATATAACATTTTATAAGAATAATAGCTGTCACAATTGTGACGGCGTTTCTTATATAACTATTTATATTAACCGAGATATACTCAAAAAGATAGGAGGCAAAAGATGCATTTAAGTGAATCCCAATTAGAGAATTTACGTAAGTTTGAAACAAAAATTGATTATAGATATAATGATATAAAATTATTAAAGCATGCCTTAACTCATAGTTCATATGCCAATGAAAAAAGAATGAGTAAATTAGAAAATAATGAGCGTCTTGAGTTTTTAGGTGATGCAGTATTAGAATTAGTAACAAGTGAATTCATTTTCCGCAAACACAAAAAAATGCCAGAAGGTGAACTTACGAAATTAAGAGCAAGATTAGTCTGTGAACAAACATTAGCTGCGTGTGCACTTGATATATCTTTAGGTCAATTTATATTACTTGGTAAGGGTGAAGCTGCAACAGGGGGTAGGGAGCGTCATTCTATTCTTTCTGATGTTCTAGAGGCTGTTATTGGAAGTATATATCTAGATGGTGGTTTTACTAATGCAAAAGAGTTTATCTATAGATTTATATTAGCTGATGTAGATAAAAAAGAGCTCTTTTTTGATAGCAAGACTATCTTACAAGAAATTGTTCAAAGTGAGTATAAAGAACAACTTACCTATGAACTTATTAAAGAAGAAGGACCGGACCATAATAAGCAGTTTACCGTTGTTGCTCTTGTAAAAGATAAAGAATTAGGAATCGGTGTAGGTAAAACAAAAAAAGCAGCAGAGCAAGAAGCTGCATATCAATCTATTTTAAAAATGAATCCAAAGAATATTATACTATCGGGGGATTAATAAATGTATTTAAAAAGTATAGAGGTTCATGGTTTTAAGTCCTTTGCCAATAAAATAACATTTGAATTTCACAATGGTATTACAGGGATTGTTGGTCCAAACGGAAGTGGTAAGAGTAATGTTGCTGATGCAGTACGTTGGGTACTTGGTGAGCAAAGTGCAAAGCAGCTAAGAGGTGCTAAAATGGAGGATATCATATTCTCCGGTACGGAGACTAGAAAGCAAATGGGCTATGCTTACGTGGCAATTACTCTTAATAATGAATCTCATAAATTGCCGATTGACTATGATGAAGTTACAGTCGCTAGAAGAGTGTACCGTTCTGGTGAAAGTGAATATTTAATCAATGGAAGTACCTGTAGATTACGTGATGTACAAGAATTATTCCTAGATACTGGTATTGGTAAAGAAGGTTATTCAATTATTGGACAGGGCCAAATTGATAAAATATTAAGTGGTAAGCCAGAAGATCGAAGAGAATTGTTTGATGAAGCTGCCGGAATTGTTAAATTTAAAAAGCGTAAACTAGCTGCTGAAAAGAATCTAGAAGATGAAAAGCAGAATTTATATCGTATTAACGATATATTAACAGAAATAGAAAAGCAAATTGGACCATTAGAAAAGCAGTCAACAATTGCAAAAGAATATCTTAAATTAAAAGAAGAACTAAAATTACTTGAAGTTAATTTATTCTTATTAGAAAATGATAAAATATTAGAAGATAAGAAACAAATCAATGAAAAGCTGATTCGCGGAAAAGAAGCTCTAGAAAAAGCAAATTTTGCTTATGATAATACGAAGATTGAATATGAGCGTTTGGAGAAGGAACTAGAAGAATGCAATCAGCAACTAGAAGAGTTTAAGCATCAACTTAATGAGCAACTTTTATTAAAAGAAAAGCAAGAAGGTGAAATTAAGCTTTTACTAGAGCAAATATCAAGTATTAAGCAAAATGAAGAGCATTACCAAACTAGATTAAAAGCGATTCTTTCTGAAATTCACACAAAAACAGAAGAGCTAAATCAATTTGTAAATAATAAAAGAGAATTAGATGAAAAGATTGAACAGTTCGATGATGAACAGGCTGAAATTATTCTTCAAATCGATCAATTACGTAGTGAAATTAATTCTTATAATAAGCAAATTGAAAGCGCTAACAGCGAAATATTTGAACTTTTAAATCAAAATTCTAATATTAAAACCAATTTACAACGTTATGAAACTATCTTAGAGCAAAATAATATTAAAAAGGTAGAACTGAATCAAAAATTACTACGTAATAAAAGTGAAGAAGCTTTTATTAATATAGAGATAGAAGAGCAAGAGAAGTTTCTTTCTAAAGTTAATGGTGAAATACATAGTTTGGAATCTGATAATCGAGAGATTGAGCAAGAATTGCTTCTAATTCAAAATCAAATAGATGATTTTAGTAAACTTATTCTTAAGAAACAACAAGAGTTTCATGGCGAAAGCTCAAGACTTGAATCCTTGCGAAACCTAACAGAGCGTTATGAAGGATATGGAAATAGCATAAAAAAGGTTATGGAAGTTAAGGATAAATATCCTGGAATTATAGGTGTTGTTGCAGATATTATATCGGTTCGTCCAAATTATGAAACTGCAATTGAAATAGCCCTTGGTGGTAACATTCAAAATATAGTAACAGATAATGAAAGTACTGCTAAAGATATCATTGAATATTTAAAGAATAATAAATTTGGTCGAGCTACTTTTTTACCTTTAACTAGCATATCATCTAGAGAAGGGAATCATCTTGATAAAGTACTAAAGGAAACAGGTGTGATTGGATACGCAGATACTTTAGTGAAAGTAGATAATAAATACTCTGAACTAATTAAAAGTCTTTTAGGTAGAAGTATTGTTGTTGATACGATACAGAATGCTTTACTTATCGCTAAAAAATATAATTATAGTTTAAGACTTGTTACCCTTGAAGGAGAACTATTAAGCCCAGGAGGATCATTATCTGGTGGTTCCTATAAAAATTCTAGTAACTTACTAAGTCGTAGAAGAGAAATTCAAGAAATTGAAGATTATATAAAGGAACTAGATAAGGAACTAAGAATATTAGAAGAAAAAAAAGAACAAGGTAAGAATGATAAAACTTCCACAAGACAAAAGATGGAAGGAAATAAATTAGCTTTACAAGATTTATTTTTAAAGAAAAATACCATCGAACACAAAATCGAACAAGAAAATAGTAAGAAAAATAATGGCCTCGGTGCTTTTATTGAATTCACAAATGAGATTAAAGAAATTGATAATCAAACAAAGGAATTAAACAAGCATATTGAAGAGCTTACTATATCCTTAAGTATTAATTTAGATAAAGGAAAAGAAAACGAAAGTAAGATAGATGAACTAGGAGTATTATTAGAAGCAAAACGAAGTGAAGAATTTGAGATGAACAATAAATTAGCTAGTCTTCGTATTAATTTCTCAGCACTTGAGCAAAAGAATCAAAATATACTAGATAATATTAGACGTATTAAAAAAGAAATGGGTAAATTACAAGAAGAAGAGTCTTCGATTAACTTAAATAAGGATACATCTCTAACTCAAATATCTGAAAAAGAAAATCAAATAAAACAAGCAAATGATGGTATTATATTATGTAACAATCAAATTAAGTTACTTGAAGAAAACATTACAGACCGTAATAAGAAAAAGGATTCAATTACGATATCCCATAAAAATTTCTTCCAAAAGAGACAAGAATATCTAGAAGAGATTAATTTATATGATAAAGAATGTTATCGCTTAACAAATCAACTTGAAAAACTAGATGAGCAGTTAAATGAACATATGGACTATATGTGGAATGAGTATGAACTTACCCTAAGTACAGCTTTATTATTAAAAGATATGAATATGGTAGTGGTTTCAAATATAAAGAAACAGATTTCAGATAAAAAGATAAATATTAGAAATCTTGGGGATGTTAATGTTAATGCCATAGAAGATTTTAAAAATACAACCGAACGTTACACATTTTTAAAAACGCAAAGAGATGATTTACTAAAAGCGGAAGAAGCATTAACTCAAATAATTCAAGAATTAGATGATGAGATGCGAAAACAGTTTAAAGAAAAATTTGAAGCTATTCAAATTCAATTTGATTTAGTATTTAAAGAGTTATTTGGTGGTGGTAAAGCTACCCTTGAATTAACAACCGATGAAGATATGCTAGAAGCGGGTATTATTATTACATCACAACCACCAGGAAAGAAACTTCAGAATATGATGCAATTATCCGGTGGTGAAAAGGCATTAACTGCCATATCCTTACTATTTGCAAATCAAAATTTAAAACCTTCTCCGTTTTGTCTTCTAGACGAAATTGAAGCAGCATTAGATGATGCTAACGTAAAACGTTTTGCAAAATATTTAAATAAATTAACAAAGGATACTCAATTTATAATAATTACCCATAGAAGAGGTACCATGGCTGTGGCTGATATCTTATATGGTATTACAATGCAAGAAAAAGGTGTATCTACATTGGTATCCGTTAATTTAATTGAAAATGAATTAGAGAAATAAGTATATGGAGGGAATAACATGGGAGATACAAAGAAAGGTTTTTTCAGTAAATTAGTAGCTTCACTATCGAAAACAAGAAATAATATCGTAGCTGGTATCGAGTCCATATTCAATGGATTTTCCAATATTGATGACGAATTCTATGAAGAATTAGAAGAAATATTAATTATGGCAGATTTAGGTATCAACACAACAGTATCAATTATTGATGATTTGAAGAAAAAAGTGAAGGAACAAAAAATAAAAGAACCAAAAGAATGCAAGGACTTATTAATTGAAAGTATAATGGATCAGATGAAGGTAACTGAGGCTGCTTATGAGTTTGAAAATAAAAAGTCCATTGTTATGCTTATTGGTGTAAATGGAGTAGGTAAAACTACCTCTGTTGGTAAATTAGCAGGACAATTTAAAGATAATGGTAAGAAGGTTATTGTTGCTGCAGCGGATACTTTCCGTGCAGCCGCTATTGAACAATTAACAGAGTGGTCTACAAGAGCAGGAGTTGAAATCATAGCTCAAAAAGAAGGTTCTGATCCAGCAGCAGTAATTTATGACGCTGTTACTGCAGCGAAAGCTCGTAATGCAGACATCCTAATCTGTGATACAGCAGGAAGACTTCATAATAAAAAGAATCTAATGGAAGAATTAAGAAAAATTGATCGAGTAATTACTAGAGAGTATCCTGATGCTTATCGTGAAACACTAGTTGTATTAGATGGTACTACAGGTCAAAATGCATTAGCTCAAGCGAAGCAATTTAATGAAGTGGCTGAAATAACTGGAATTATTTTAACTAAGTTAGATGGTACTGCAAAGGGTGGAATTGCAATTGCAATTCAGTCTGAACTTGGAATACCAGTAAAATATATTGGTATCGGAGAACATATTGATGATTTACAAAAATTTGATGCGAAAGATTTTGTAGAGGCACTGTTCAAATAAAAGG
>JAFAEB010000432.1 GCA_023424235.1 Bacillota bacterium | reverse complement strand
CCGCTAAACTCATTAACATAATGGAAACTAGTAAAAAAGCAATCACCTTTTTTAATACCTTTTTGTTCATAAAATACCTCCCTATAATTTTTTTGCTCTTTTTTGTTTAATATGATTATTAAACTACCTCGATTTTATTTATTTTTGTGCTTATTTTCAAGGTACAATATTTATTTTTATGGTGTAATATTTATGATTTGGTATTTATGCACTAAGATAATTGCTTAAATTACGTTTTTTCATTCATAGTAATCTAAAATATAATTATGTATTTATCTTATCCAATTCAAAGTTTTCAAATCTCATGTATCCAAAGTTTTCATCATTATTTAAAGAGATAGAAAATAAACCTAATCTTACCCCTTCCCAGGTTTCCTCTTCTGTCTTAAAACATCCAATCTCTAAAAACTCCTTCTTATGATTTAAGATACCAAGCTTTCCACCTTCTTCTTGTGTATATTGAATCTGCATAAATAACGTTTTATTCTCCATATGAATAAATGACTCATATTCTACTCGCTCAGTCATATTGTCGTCCATATTTGATTTAATAAGCTGAATTTTGTAAATCGTTTTTGTTCTTTTAATAGATAAAAATGCGTATTGGCTATTTCCGATTAGTCCAATACCACCGTATTCATTAACCAATAAATTAGAATAATTGATTTGGATGGTAGCAATAAAATTGGGACCGAGTAGTTTTTGGGTTAATACATTAGAATAGTTCCATAGTAGCTCTTTTAGATTGTCTTTAAGTGACATACTATAAAGCTTTAGCCCTTCTTCTTGGGATAAGGTATAAAACTCATCTTTGAAGCTCCCCATCCACAGCCAACACATATTATTCCATAATAAATCACTTTTCATAATTTTACTTCTCCTTAAGATTTATAATAGCTCTTGTTTAATTATAGTTTGATTGTTTCCCCTTACCTCTTGTGGCGTTACTTTTAATAATTTTTTAAAAGCACGTCGAAATGATGACGTATTATTATATCCGACGTCACTTGAGATATCCTCAATGTTCATGCTAGTAGTTTGGAGTAAATGAATTGCTTGCTTCATTCGTATCTTTTCTAAGTATTCCGAAAAATTTTGATTCGTTATCTCTTTAAACAAATAAGAAAAATAACTTTCCGAGATATGAAATTCTTCTGATATTTTATTTAAGGAAAGACTTGAATCCATATAATTATCTTGTATGTAGACTTTAACTCGATCGATAAGCACACTTTGGGACGACATTTTTTCAAAGCATTGACATAATTCTTTGGCAGTTAATCGAATTAATTCAAAACTTTTCTTCTGCCTAAATTTTTCATCCAACTCTAGCAACTTTATATTATTACTATCATTTTCTGGTAGTGAAAAACGAACTTTTAAGAGAGTATTTCTAAGATCAGATAAAAGCCATTTAATCATATTAATTGAAAGAGATCTTACTTCAAAATTCTCATAATATATACTTGTTAGTACTGCTTCTACTTGATTCATCTTTCCATTGGTAATAAAATTAAGTAATTGCTGCTCAAGTTCAATCGGATAATAATAGCTACTCATATTATGAGTTACCTTCTCATATGGAATTAATATATGATTTCTACCTGCATAATTAAGAGCTTGAACTGCATGTTGATAATACTTCCAAGTAAGTAATAAATCCTCATATTTCTCACTTATTCCACCATATATAATAAGTGAATACTTATCCCTAAGTTCTACATGAACCTGCTCAAAAAGATCCATAATGCTCCTCTTATCCTCTTCTTGCTCCCATTGTATTAATATACTAAAAGACTGGGAATCTACTTCATAAATGTTGATACGGTCTCCAAAGTAAGTATAGAACACTCCTTTTATAACGTCCTGATAGCCTCCTTTTTTTATTACATAATTATCAATATACACTTCTAGTTCATTTAGACAGATATTAATATATAAAATATAATAATTGTGAAGCTTATCTTTTAAGTTAAATATACTCTTAATCCGATTTAATTCTTCTTCCGATTCTATAAGACCATGCATTAATTTGGCTAAATGTGATGTGTAGATAATAGGACGTTGCCATTCTATGGTTTGTTGTAGGGTTGCTTTCGAATGAATTAGCGCGTTTACATAGTGATCAATGGTATTTACAACATTATTACTTTTATCATGAACTACAGCCTCTTCATCAGACAAACTTCCCTTTAGCTGGTGTTCTATTCTTTTAAATGGTGCAAGATTATTGTTAGACATGATAAATAAAAGTACAATGCCTATGAATAAAGCTCCTGATATCATATTCAAATTTAATTTCTGATAATGATATAATACGCTAAACACCATGGAAGAAGGTTGTACTAAATAGTAAGTCCATTGATTGTTTTTTGAAGTATAGGAGCTTACAATCATATCTTCATTATTTAATTTAATGGAATTTTGATTTTTTGCTGTCTCAACTTTAGTTATAAAATCATTCGAACTTATATCGATGGAATTTTTTGTTGTAATTCTTAAAATCTCTTCCTTCTCGTGATCTGCTATATAGATAAAGCCTGTATCATATAAACTTAAATCAGAAAATAAATTTTCGAAATAATTTTTGTTAATCCCATAACAAATTGAAGCATTACTTTTGGAGCCTGGTCGATACATGGACATTGGATATGAGTAGATTAAAAAATCCTTTCTAGTACTTGTATATTGATTTAATTGCTGTGGTATTCCTGCATATTTGGGATTTTTAATTCGATCCATAAAATGCTCATAATAATTTTTATCATATCTTCGATTATAATGATAATAAAGACTGCTATTTTCTAATTCATTGGCAGATAATATATAGTCTGTGTTGTGAGCATATACAAATAAATCTTCAACAAAAGTTAAATTTTGAACAGATAAAAGGTTTGTTAAATTGGTTTTCGCATCAAGAACAGTTAAGAAAAATTGTGTATTTATGTTATCTGAAGTTACAAAGGAATAAACATCGGAATCATTAGCAATTTGATGATTTAAGGATAACATAATTTGAAAGCTTTTATCCACATCCCTTACCGCATTTTGTAAGCTCTTATAATTTTCATCAATTAGTTTCTTTCTCGCTGTACGTATACCATAACTGTACATAAAAACACCAAGAAATAATATAATAATTAAAATAACGCTATAAGAAAGAACAAGCCTTAATAAAAATTTATCACTATACTTTTCTTTCCACTTAAAACTTCCCCATTTAATAATTTTCCCCGTCATATATACTCCTTCATTCCTTGCTAATACTTATGAATATTATATCATATTTTACATATATTTCATATAATTCATTGGAAAAAATTATAACTTTAAGGTTCTTTCTTTACAAGAAACCATAAACCATATATACTAAGTCAAAGTGATCTTATTTCACTTAAAATCAAATGTAATAGACGATTTATATATGAATGAATAATCTATTAGTTAAAAGGAGAGCTTTTATGTTTCGATTATGGGCAAAAATATTTAAAGATAATCATATGTTACGAGATACCCTCATTTGTAATGATACGAATATAAATCGCACAAAAAAAATATTTGAAGCAATAGATGATATATGTTATGAATTTGATTTATCAAAACCAATATGGTTAGATTCTACGATAGAAGATTTTAAAAAGCATGATAAAACAAGGTTTACAAAGGACAATTTTATTGATTCCATTGATTTTGATTATCTAGAGATTCATGTAATAGAAGAAGACTAATGTAGGAGGAATATTTATGAAAGCAAATAAATTCCGCAAACATATTCTAGTTCTTTCCTTACTCATTCTTCTAATAATCTCTTTTATTATCCTAATCTACATAATCAAAGTAAATGAGCACGCTCCTGCCTTTAAGACTCCAAGTAATTTAATGGTACAAAAGGAGGAGAAGGATATAAGCATAGATGAAATTGCGTCTTTATCCGATTATGAGCAGTTAAATGATATCAAAACACCATCAACAGATAATATACTTAGTAACCACAATTTAGCATCTATGAATGAAGTCACTACACCGATTCTTTCCAAAGAAGAGCTATATGAATTACCAGCAACTACTATGATTGACATGACCTTATATGATAATAACTATAAGGACCTATTCTTTTATTCAACTAAAATAGATGACAATCTAAAAGAACGTATTACTGGTATTTCTTATAAAGAGCAATCTTCTAAGGACTTAACAGGAATAAGCTATGATGATTTAAGATATATACGTGTTCTTTATTATGGTTTTGACAATCTTACTCATATCGGTGAATTAGTTGTTAACAAGTCGATTGCTTTCGATGTGGTTGATATCTTTTATGAGCTATATGAAGCAAGTTATCCCATTGAAAAAATGATCTTAATTGATCATTATATGGGTGATGACAATGAATCCATGAAAGATAACAATACCTCTTCCTTTAATTATCGACTAAAGTCTGGGGCGACTAGTCTTTCCAATCACGGATTAGGTCTAGCAATCGATATTAATCCACTCTATAATCCATATGTTAAAGAAAAGAATGGCACTACCCTTGTATTACCGGTAGAAGGAGGAGAGCATGTAAACCGTGTTCTAGAGAATCCCTATTACATAAAGCTTAATGATACATGCTATAATGCCTTCATAAAAAGAGGTTTTACCTGGGGTGGTAGTTGGAACTCTCTAAAGGATTACCAACACTTCGAAAAAGTTAAGTAATTATGAAAAGCAAAATAGTATCAACAGACTATGAATTAGCCTTTGCTTTATTATACTAGCCTATAAAAATAAGCTGTAACATTTTGACTAAATTCTAGCAAGATGCGACAGCTTATTTATTATCTATATTATAATCTCTTTAACAATTCTTCTCTTTCTTTTTCAAAACCTGGTTTACCAAGTAAGGCAAACATATTTTTCTTATAACTTTCTACACCTGGTTGGTCAAATGGATTTACTCCTAAGATATATCCACTTACACCGCATGCAAATTCAAAGAAATAGAAAAGTTGTCCTAAATAAAATTCATTTTGTTCCGGCATATTAATTAGAAGATTAGGTACTCCTCCATCTGTATGTGCAATTCTAGTACCATTCATGGCACTCTTGTTAATGAAATCAACGCTCTTACCAGCTAAATAATTTAAACCATCAAGATCTACTTCTTCCTCTTCTAGAAGAATTTCAGCACTTGAAGTTTCTAAATTAATAACTGTCTCAAACATAGTTCTTTGACCATCTTGTATAAACTGTCCCATAGAGTGAAGATCAGTTGTTAAATCTACTGCTGCCGGGAAGATACCTTTTTGATCTTTTCCTTCACTTTCACCATATAATTGCTTCCACCATTCAGATACAAAATGAAGTGCTGGTTCATAATTGGCTAAGATTTCAATTGTTTTACCTTTACGAAGTAAAATATTACGAATCGCTGCATATAAGAGTGCATCATTATCTCTAAAAGAACTAGTTAAGCAAAGTTCTCTCATAGAACTAGCACCTTCCATTAACTTAACAATATCCGCTCCACTCACTGCGATTGGAAGTAATCCAACTGCTGTAAGAACAGAAAAACGTCCACCTACATCATCAGGAACTACAAAGCTTTCATATCCTTCTTCTGTAGCAAGATTTTTAAGAGCACCTCTTGATTTATCTGTTGTTGCATAGATTCTCTTAGCAGCTTCTTCTTTACCATACTTCTTAATAAGTTCTTTTTTAAACACACGGAATGCAATTGCAGGTTCTGTTGTAGTACCTGATTTACTGATCATATTAATAGAGAAGTCTCTATCGCCAATTACTTCAAGCAAATGCTTAATATAAATACTACTAATATTATTACCTACATAATAAATTTCAGGTGTCTTTCTAACTTCTTTTGACACGGAATTATAGAAACTATGTCTTAAAAATTCAATTGCTGCTCTCGCTCCTAGATAAGAGCCACCAATTCCAATAACTAATAACACATCAGAATCTTGTCTTATTTTTTCTGCAGCTTTTTGAATGCGATTAAATTCATCCTTATCATAATTAACTGGTAAATCAATCCATCCAAGAAAATCATTTCCTTCACCAGTTTTACTTAATAGCTGTTCCTTTGCGCCTTCTGCAATTTTTTCTATCATCTTAAT
>JAFAEB010000424.1 GCA_023424235.1 Bacillota bacterium | reverse complement strand
TTATCCGGATAAGTCATAGCATTTAAAAAAGTGTTAAGTGAACCTTTCGCAAGTTCTACAAAAGGATCCTTTGAAGGGAATTCTCTCGAACCACAGAGTACCGAATGCTCTATAATATGTGGAACTCCTGTACTATTAATTGGCGGGGTACGAAATCCTATGGAAAATACTTTATTTTCATCATCATTAGTAATGACTGCTACTTTTGCTCCTGTTTTCTTATGTCTTAAATATATACCAAAACTATTGATATCTTGCAACTCACATGAATCTACCACTTCATAACCTGGATGGTTAGAAAGTTCATTTACATTTTTAATATTTCTAGACATATTATCCTCCTTTTCATTTTTTATTTTATAATCAACTGATAGTTACTGTTCTCCCAAGAATCTATATTCTTATATAGTTTTATTATTACCAAATATTTTATAAGAACCCCTATCTAACACAAGAATTCTTATTTTCCTATTAATCTATTTGGTAATTATATCATAATACGAAAGCTATGTCATGTTAAATTAACATAAGAATGTGACATAAAAGCGCCAAATAAATAGGATTCATTGGCGCTAGTAAGTAATATTCTTATTTATCTATACCATATTTTAATAAGGACAGTGAATCCTCCCATCTACCTGTTGAAGTTGAATTCATTATAACACTAATTACTTTCCTATCATCTTTTTCGGCAGCTGATACCAAGCACCTTCCTGCTAAAGAACTACTTCCTGTTTTTAAACCGATGGCGTACTTATAATACACTCCACTACCATTTTGAATTAACTTATTACTAGAGTTCCAGGTTACATCTTCACCACTTAAGAATACATTTCTTGTTCTAATTTTTTTTACAATACTACATATTAATTCATGCTCTAATGCTTCCTTCCCGATAACCGCCATATCATAAGCTGTGGTATACTGTTCATCATCATCATAGCCATCAGGAGTAGTAAAATGAGTATCTATCAGATTTAACTCTTTCGCTTTTTCGTTCATTAATCTTAAGAATTCATTAATAGCATCATCAATACTTAGACTCATATTCTTTTTGGATACTCTTCCTACATGTGTTGCAACTACATATGCAGCGTCATTGCCTGATGGTAGTAATAAGCCTTCTAGTAGCATTGCGAGGGTAAGTCGTTCACCTTTTTCCAAATAAGCTCTTGTTGAATCAATTGCCATACGAGTAACTTCATCCCCAACCTTAATTTCATCCGTTGGATTACATATATCGAGTGCAACAATAGCTGTCATTAACTTAGTGGTACTTGCTGGGTATACCCGTTCTGTAGCATTCTTATGATATAATATTTTGCCAGTTGTTGCCTCCATCAAGATGGCACATTTTGCATCTATATCAATCGTAGGATTGTTTATGTTTAAAGCAGCTTCAACGGCATTATTAATATCATCCTTTTCCATAGTGTCACTAACTTTTTCATCTTTTGTTTCCTTGCCATTATCGATATAGCTATCTTGTTCATTATAAGCAGTATTCTCTTTCTCAGGGGAATTAAGATTTTCATCGGTAATGTTAGAGTTGCTATCATCATTATCCTTATGGCTAACAGCGTCTTTATTATAATCAGAATCATGAACTACAATATTAGGAGCTATATAGTTAATACCTTGAGCGGATTCTTTTGACTCACTCTCAGGCTTTGTTTCATTTTGATTTGAGCTTGCTTTTGAATCAACAATTTCACCATCAAATAGTATTTCATCTTCATTTTTTATATCATTGCTAGTACTCTTATTTTTAATTGAGCTATCTTCTTGCTTACTCTTTAGAACGTCTTCTTCAATTACATAATTGGAAGGATTGATATCCCTATTATCATTTTCAAGCCTATTAATATACTTGGTCCCGAATATGGCAATTGATCCAATTACAATTAAATATGCTAGTACACTCCACTTCTTCTTCATATAAATACCCCCAATTTAGTATATACACTATTAATTCTATTCTATTATTTATTACCACTTATATCAAGAGATATTCTTTATGGATAAAAAAACAATAGAAAAAAAGGCATCTAAGCTGAATCGTTAGATACCTTTTATTATTAATATAATTATTATTTTACCAATTATTTATTTTACTAATTATTTATATGCTATATATTTATTATGCTATATATTTATTATACTATTTATTAAGTTAATTATTTATTTTACTATTTATTTATTTTAATAATTATTTAATATGCTAAATATTTATTTTGCTAGTTATTTATTTTATTGCTTATTAACTTGATTTAATACTTATTAACTTAATTTATTAATTATTCCTTTAATTATTGCAGCTAACTACTTTTGAAAGTTAATATCAATATTACCAAGTCCACCACTAATAGATAGTGAGTTTGTTGCGGTTATATTATTCCAAGAAACATTTGAGTACTTCTCACCATTAACTTTTATATTACCTAAGCCTTTTTCAACTGTTAGCTTGTAGTCATCAGGGCTACCATATAGGTCTATTGAAATCTCACCCACTCCACATTCTAGCTTATTTTTTCCAAGAAGATTACCAGACAATTCAATATTTCCAACTCCACAATCAATATCAGAGCCTAAAAATTCGATATCTTTTAATTCTATATTACCAACACCACCATCTAAATCAAAGAAATCTGCATATATTCGATTACCAGTAATATTACCTGCTCCTGCATCAATCTCTAATTGTTTTGCTGTAATATCGTTTAGTTCTACATTCCCTGCTCCAGCATTAATCTCAAACTTCTCAGCAACAAAACCTTCTGGAAGATATATCCTTATTGTACTCTTATTATTGTTATTAAAACCAACTATATTAAAAACATTTACTTTATTTTTAATTTTTAAGGTGCCACTAAAGTTCTTTTCAATAATATAATCCTCTGGTATATTAGAACCTTCAACAACAACTTGGTCCTCAGTACCTTCTAAGATATATAGTTTACCAACACCATGATCGATCTCAATACTCTTTACATTATCATAACGTTCTGTAATATTTGTGGTATTCACTGAGCTTCCTGATGAAAACACTCCGGATAGTCCTATTACCGCACTAACAATACCAGTTATAATTATAAAGGTTAAAAAGATTCCAAATCCCATAGCTAAATATTTAATAATTTTTTGAAATTCATTCATTTTATATCAATCCCCCCAAACATGCATGTTGAATTTACGTAAATTGTTGGTGAATTTGGATCATTTGTATGGGATGCTTTGTTATCAACCCCACCAAAGATTGGTACATTGGATACCTTCACTCTAACATTAGATGGTACCCACATATCGATTCCACCAAATACTGCAGTTGCATTTATAACGATATCTTCATCAATAATTGCATTTCTTAAGTCCATTTCAACTCCACCAAAGATTGCATTGATTGTTGTTCCCATAAATTTTTCACCATCAAAGCGATAAGTTGCGCCTGCAAATACTGCGGAATGTTCTGATGAACCACCTTGATATTCGATATGGGCTTTTATTCCATGTTCTGCCTTAAATAAGTTTTTAAATACTAAATTAATACCGATTAATACAAAGATAAAAGGAACGATTAATTTACCTAAAACCTGTGTTTCTATAAAACCTCTAGAAGATAGTAACAGCAAGATACCAATTAATAATCCCGCTAAATTACTTACCCTAAAACCATTCTTTACTAAGCTTACAGCACATGGAACTATAATGAATAAAGTCCACCATCCATCAAAGAATAAATCGAAATCCCAAAAATTAAATGCATTCCCTGCAAAACCTACTCCAACTAGTATAAAAATGATTCCCCAAATAAAATTAGACATTTTAAGTCTCATAAAAAAACCTCCCTTGATTATTGATAACTATTACTTAAAGTAATAATTTATTTTCTATCACTATCATATTATTTCTTTCCGTGAATCACAAGTTACATTTGTCATATCATTATACTGTTTCATGTCACTTTATAATGAATGACGTAATCCTTCAAATCTTTCATTGACTTATATATTTATATCATATAAAATTTACATATAAATTTACTACTAATGAACCTTAGACAAGGAGATTCTATGTATCATTTTATAATAAATTCTAATTCACGTTCTGGTAAAGGAATAAAGATATGGAGTATCGTAAAAGAACAATTAGATAAGAAGAATATTGACTATATTTGTTATTTTACCTGCTACAAAAATCACGCCATTACCATTACCAAAGAAATATGCGAGAATAATAAAGGGATTAAAAACATCGTTGTTTTAGGTGGTGATGGAACGGTTAATGAAGTAATTAACGGCATTGAAACCTTTGAAGATGTGATATTAGGCTACATACCTACAGGTTCTAGTAATGATCTAGCAAGAAGCTTAAAGCTTTCGAAAGACCCTCTTAGTCGTCTCGAACGCATCTTATACCCTACACATTTTGATTTCTTAGATATTGGGAATATTAAGTTGACGAATACAGAGGAGAGAAGATTTGTGGTAAGTACTGGCATCGGTTTTGATGCAGCTGTATGTGAAGAAACCTTTCGTTCAAAATTAAAAAAGGTTTTAAATAAAATAGGTCTAGGAAAGTTAACTTATATTATTATTGCTGTAAAACAAATACTTACATCACCTCTAGTAGATGCCAGCGTTCAAGCGGATGAAAAAGTCATGTACTTTAAAAAGGCACTTTTAATTACAAGTATGATTCATAAATATGAAGGTGGCGGTGTTAAAATCTGTCCAAGTGCAGATCCTAGAGATGGAAAACTTACTGTATGCGTAGTTCATGGATTAAGCAGATTAAAAGCATTATGTCTAATGCCTACATTAACAATTGGTAAGCATACTTCTTTTAAAGGTGTTGATACCTTTCATTGTAAACAGTTATTCGTTCAACTTGAAACTCCATCCCATGTTCATGTCGATGGTGAATATCCAGGTTTGTACAAGGACTTAAAAATCACTTGTTGTAAACGTAGATTAAGGATAATCATCTAGCTAGATTTTATGGACTAGAAGGGATTTAAGATTCTTAAACTTAATATATCGTTATATTTAAGTGATTAAATATTAAGTTTATATTTTATAATCAGATGATAAATAAAGGGGAAGTCTACGAAGAGCAGGACTTCCCCATAACTTTATATATACTTTTATATATACTTTTATGTTTACTTTTATATTTACATCCAAAAATCTTCTAACTTTTCTTTCATACTTTCTTTATTTACGATATCATAGGGAAACCATTCTCTTGGGAATAAATTTTGATATTGACTCGTTATAAATCGTTCATCTAACAACAATATTGCTCCTCTATCCTCCATTGTTCGAATCACTCTTCCTGCGGATTGTAATACCTTATTCATCCCTTGATACAAATACGCATAATCAAAACCGCTATTTTTAGTTCTATCATAATATTCACGAAATAATTCTCTTTCATTCCCCACCATTGGAAGGCCTGTACCAACAATTATTACACCAATTAGCCTATCATTTTTCAAATCAATACCTTCGCTAAATATTCCTCCCATTACACAGAAGCCTATCCTACTATCTTCTGGATTATCTGTAAAATTTATAAGGAATTCCTCTTTTTCTTTTTCGGACATATTACTTTTTTGAACTACTAAACCAGGTAACTTATCTACGATGATTTCTTCTATTTGACTCATCATCTGGTAAGATGGAAAGAACACCATATAATTTCCAACCTTACAGCTTGTAAATGATATGATATAGTCAACGATTCTTTCATATTCACGTTTATTTCTTCTCGAATACTTTGTACTTACATCATTACCAACCATAATAATCCGATTCTTTTTATCAAAAGGAGAGGCTGCATAGACAGCATAATCATCCTCTCTACCTCCTAATTGTTCTTTATAGTAATGGATTGGTAATAAGGTTGCACTAAAAAAGATTGCACTCTTTATTTTGTCTAAACAACGTCCTAAGTTAACACTAGGGTCCATACATAATAGTTTAATCCGAAATTCATCTTCTTCATCATAATCCGTGTAGGTAATGTACTTTTCATCATAGATTTCGTATATATTTAAGAAATGCCATATATTAAGATATAATAATGTTACCTCTTCTTCAATTCCTCCTGCATTCTCACCTAAATACTCTTCAAACTCAGTCATTAATCTTAATAGATGCAAAATAAAATCAGTAATTGTATCGACTTTCTTTACTGATTCACATTCTCTTTTTAGTTTTAGCTAATCACTATTACAGGTTTCCAAGCATTTCACTAGTTTCTTATTTTTATCCTTTAATCGTTTTTTTACTGTAAGAAAATCTTTTTTATATAAATCTGCACTATACATTTGCCTTGCTCGCTCTACTAGATTATGAGCTTCATCAATTAGAAAGATATAGTCATTTTTCTTTTCATTGCTAAAAAATCTCCTTAGATATACATTTGGATCAAAGACATAATTATAATCACAAATAATCATATCAGAGAAATTAGTAACATCTAAGCTCATTTCAAAAGGACATACTTTATGCTTATTCGCATACTCTGAGATTAAATCTCTATTTATCTCATTTTCATTCATAAGTAAATCATACACTGCATCATTTACTCTATCATAATGTCCTTTTGCCCTTTCACAGCTTGTAGGATTACAATCTGGTTTATCAAATATACACACCTTTTCCTTTGCTGTTATGGTAACCGATTTTAAAAACATACCCTTTTTCATTAATATCTGAACTGTTTCCTCAGCTACCGTTCTAGTAATGGTTTTTGCTGTTAAGTAAAAGATTTTATTGCTATGTCCTTCACCCATTGCCTTTATAGTAGGATATACCGTTGATATTGTCTTTCCTACTCCAGTAGGCGCCTCAATAAAGAGTCTTTTATCTCTTATTATAGTTTTATAGACATCGGTAACTAGTTGTTTTTGTCCTTCTCGATACAAAAAAGGAAAATCTAGTTCTTTTATTGCCACATTCCTTTTTTCAACCCATTTTAATTGCCATACAGCCCATTTACTATATTCATCAACTACAGAGAAAAACCACTCACATAATTCATCTCTCCTATATTCATAATTAAAATATTTAATATTCTCGGTTTCAATATTACAGTAGGTTAGTCTTACTCCAATTTCATTATGGTCATACAAACTTAGATACATATATGCGTAGCATTTAACCTGTGCTAAATGTTCTTTAATGGGCTCCTGTAAATATGTTAAGTCCATATACATGGCTTTAATTTCATCTATGATGATACTTGGCTTTTCTTCTATCTGATTTATGATACCATCTGCTCTTCCATCTATCGTTAATTCGAACTCCACACCATCCCTTTTAACTGGAATTACTATGGATAGTGGAAACTCTTTGCTATAGTCTGCTCCCATTCTTTTTTGGATTTTACGATGGATTCTGCTTCCCTCTTGCATAGCATCTACATCTTTTTTTCCTGATCTACGGTTGTCGATATCACCAGAACGTAGTATAAACTCTACCAAATTTCGAACGGATATATTTATATTTTTCACTTTGTCTTCCATTAATATCTCCTCCCTTCTATCAAGTTTTCTCTAAAGTAAATGTAAATCATATAGGATGTTAGAATTAAACTACAATTACAACTCCTATATTATTTAGTTTCACAGTTACTTATAATAATACTATAGAAACATGTGTTTGCCAAGATAGAAGAAGTACATCTTTTATATTAAGAGGAAAATAAAAAGCACCATAGGAGTTTTTATATAATAACCCCTACCGTGCTTTTCTATATATTATCTTCTAATTTGAAGTTTTATTAATAATTTAATATGGTTACCTATATTCGGTATAATCCTCATCATCATCCCCATATAATCCCATATTATAACCTTTTGTCCAATCGATATTGGAAGTACGTTTGTGCTTTATCATTGGCTTATTTGGTTTGTCTGATTTACGTTCTTCTTCCATAGATTTCTTAAGTAATGCTTTTCTTTCTCGTTCAAGGCGCTTAATGGTTTCCATTTTATCCGGCTGCTGTTCTTTTTCTTTACTAACAGACTTTGCTTTTGATTCGCTTCCACGATGTTTTTCACCGAATTTAGAATCCTTGTCATAATCCTTGTCTTTATTATACATGAAAGCCTTTGAATCCCTAAACTTATCCTTATCCATTCCACCATATTTGTAATTAGAGGTTTTCGTCTCCTTTGGAATGAATTTATCTTCTTTACTATTTGCTTCGTACCTTACATTACTCCTATAACTACGATTTGGTCCTGATTTTTGATTCTCAAATGACTTAGCCTCTCTGCTTCGATTCTCTCTTGGTCTGCTATCCTTAGCACTGGTTGTAGCCACTTAAATGTTCTCCTCTCTTATCAATCAAATATCTAAAAATACCTTTAATCAAATCTATGTATATTTTATTCTTTTTTATTATAAAGTCAATATATTTTTAAGAATATTTTTATTTGTAAACCGTATTTTTACCTTGCAATTTAACCATTTATCTGTTAAAGTCAAAGTGATAATTATTTTTACACTTTCCTTATTTGTGTATTTATGGATTGCATGTCCAATTGCATAAAACATGTGTGAAAATGGTGATAAAGGTTATACCTTTAAAGAATAAAATTTATATATATGTTAATATTTATATTAGCATACTGAAAGAGAGGTATTTTATAATGAGTGAACACAAACACGACCACGATTGCGGTTGCGGACATGACCATGACCACGAACATATGAATGTGACTTTAACACTAGATGATGGAACTGAAATGGAATGTGAAGTAATGTGTATATTCCCAGTTGGAGAAAAAGACTATATTGCATTAGTTCCTGTAGGACAAGCGGATGATGAAGATGCTGAAATCTTCTTATATCAATTTATTGAACATGGCGAAGATGAAATCGAATTATTAAACATCGAAAACGATGATGAATTTGAAGCAGTTTCTGATGCATTTGATGAATTAATGGACAGTGCTGAATTCGATGAAATGTTTGACGAAGAAGGCGAAGACGAAGAATAATCTTTCTCTTAAGTCTTAAATGAATAACAAAAACTCCTGTATATACAAGGTTAAACCTTATATTACAGGAGTTTCTTTTATATAGATAACTAGTTCTCATTCTTTTTTAGCATAATCATATTATTCTGCATACAATAATTTATACTTAAGCTTCTCTCTTTTTTAATTCCATTAAAATACACAAGCAATTTATCCTTATCAATCGACTTGATTTCTCCTTCTCCATAGGTTTTATGAATGATAATTCTGCCTGTCTTTAGCATATTTTTGTTAAGAAGTAGCTCTCCTACAAATCTTGAGCAAGTTAATTCTTTATTATATCGATCCTTAACCCAATAAATATGAAGATATTCCTTGGCTCTTGTAACTGCAACATAAAACAAACGTCTTTCTTCTTCGATATCTTCATCTAGTATCGCTTTTCTATGAGGAGTAATCCCTTCATTGGCATCTACAATAAATACAACCTTATATTCCAGACCTTTTGCGCTATGCATAGTAGCCATAGATACACTATTATAATTATCTTCCTTCTTTAACTTAGATTGCTTCATAAGCTCTTCTTTATACTCTTCTATATGAGCAAACCATTCATTATATGTTTTAAATGGCTTTGCACCTTCTTCTAATTCATTTAAGGTATCATAAAGTTCATCTACTTTTATACGTCTAAAATCAGCATATTCTTTTAAATAATCCTCATAGCCAATACCTTTTCTTATATATTGAATGGCAGCATAAGGTGTCATTTGCTTCATTATTGCCAAATCATATTCTAGCTTATCAACTCTCTCAATCATCCAAGCTTTATCGCTATAATATTGTCTTACTGTATTAAAATTGCTTATCGCTTCACTAAAGCATTCACGATTAAGGTAACGTTTCGGTCGATTCGCTATGCTTAAAAACAAGGAACGATCTCTTTCTCCCATTGCTAATCTAAAGTATGTTTGTATATTTACAGAAATCCAGTGATCATATATATTGGGAATAGAATCCTTCATGGTAAATGGAATATTATATTCCATTATTTTCTCTAATAAAGCTCTTGGTTGAGTGTTGGTACGATATAAAATAGCCATATCACTAAAAGGGATTCCCATTTTATAATATTCTAATATATTTGCGACTACCATGGAGTTTTGCTCTTTTAATCCAATAAATCCTCGAAGAATTGGCTCTTTAAATACTTCTTTATTGGATACAATATTCTTATCAAATCTTTTCGTGTTATTTGCAATTAAAGAGGATGCTAAATCCACAATATTTTTTGTTGAACGATAATTTCTATCTAATAGTACTCTCTTTCCATCCGGATAATCTTTATTAAAATTTAGCATGATTTCTGGCTTTGCACCTCGAAAACGATAGATGGATTGATCATCGTCCCCAACTATAAATAAATTATTCTCTGGCATTGCAAGCATTTTAATAATATCATATTGAATTTTATTTATATCTTGGAATTCGTCTATTAGAATATATTGAAACTTCTTCTGCCACAATGCTAAAATATCGGAACGTTCTTTTAATAATTCATAACACAGTACTAGCATGTCATCAAAATCGATTAGGTTATTTCTTCTTAGTTTAAGATCATAATCTTGATAGAATTTTTTAAAGATATCATCTGAACAATTAATAGAATAGTAATGGTTTAAATCCATTCTCTCACTTTTGACTAAACTTATCTCAGAACCGATATTTTGAAGAAATTCCTTCTCATCTTCTATTTCAATGTCGGTACGATCTAAAATTTCTTTTAGATATTGATGTTTTACTTCTTCTCGTAGAATATTAGATGCATTATAATTATAAGCATATTTTAGAATATTAAAATAAATCGCATGAAAGGTCCCAAAATTCACAAAAGTTGATTTAGAACCAACTAACTTTAAAAATCTATCTTTCATCTCCACTGCAGCAGCCTTAGTAAATGTGATAACTAAAATATTGCTAGGATTTACATTATAACTGTGTGTTAACTCATAGACTCGTCTTGTTATTACTAGTGTTTTTCCAGAACCGGGCCCAGCTAATACCAGCATAGGCC
>JAFAEB010000361.1 GCA_023424235.1 Bacillota bacterium | reverse complement strand
AAGCTGAAGAGCTAGGAATGACCAATGTGAAGTATGAAATAGAGGATTATCGAGATATTGAAATTCTTAATATATATAAGGAACGCCTAACAGAAGGTTATAGCCAAGAAGAAGTAATGGCTTCCATCTATGCTAAGGGGCGCGATAATACGAGAACACCAATGCAATGGGATGATAGCACTCATGGAGGTTTTACGAATGGAGAACCTTGGATTAAGGTGAATCCAAATTATAGAAATATCAATGCGAAGGAACAGATGGATGATGCTAATTCCATATTCCATTACTACAAAAAGTTGATTCAGTTAAGAAAAAGTCATGAGGTTTTTGTTAAAGGTAAATATGAGCTTTTATTAGAGGAGCATAAGGACCTATTTATTTATACAAGAACCTTTGAAGATACAGTATTATTAGTAGTTGCTAATTTTCATAATGCTCGAGTTCCATTTGAGCTTTCTAATCCTGAGGGTGAAATTGAGTGCTTAATTAAGAATTACCCAGATCAAGAAGAAGGTTATTTCCGACCTTATGAGGCAGCTATGTATTTCTTACGATAGTCTCATCTATTGTATAAAAAATTTATAGAATAATATATATAATAACTTATATGGCTACTGATAATTAATTTTACCTCTGTGAGGTAATCAATTTCACAGAGGTAAAATTTTATGCTACTTTTTTAAGTTCAATATCTAGTACATTATCTATTGAGTTGTGTTAGCGCCATATTACCCAATAGGATAAAGATTCAAATCTAGGGAATAAAACCATATGTTACTGTATAGATAGCTTGCGATTAAGTACCTTCCTAATCCTAGGTCTATTATAGCGTTGAGCAATGATACAGGGTAGATTAACTGCTAAGGCATACAAAAACATATAGAATATGACCATAGATGGTGCAAAGAATCCAAAAACCCAGAAAGGGAGGATTGCAAGTAGATGAGATAATTCAGCCCTGCAAGATTCCATTAAAAATCGTTCTAGATTTTCTTTCTGGTAATCCCTTATGTGTTTTTTTCGATATCCATTTTTGCTGACAGCAGCACCATCTGGTAAATAACGTTTCCATCTACGTATATAGAATACTTTCTCATACAAAGCACCTTGTCTTTCCCAATTTCGCTCTCGAAATAAAAAACCATCAGGTGATAGGTACTTGCTTGGTATCCTTAAACACAATAATGCAGCCGTTACTTGAAAGGTTGGCCATATTATAAAACATAAGGCTATGGTTAACCCTTTTGGTAAGAAGAAAATTTGCATAGTTATTTCTCCAATTTTATTTTTCTGTCTTTCCAGACAACATCCCTAGAAAATAGCTTCTTATAGCTAGAATATAGAATTACCCATAAAAAGAAAGCTAAAGGAATAGGGAATAGTAGTAAAGTAAGCTTTTTAAAATTACCTACATATCCAGTGATTCGAAACAGTTCTATTATCCAAAGGAGATAGAACAATAAGGAGATAAATAGATAGGGCAAGTTTTGTGTAAAAATTGAATTCACAATTCCTATAAATGCAGCAGTACAGGAGGTTACCCATAAAAATACCATAACAATGAGTGTGGGTGGTGTCTTTCGTGCGCCTATAGCATAATTCTTAGTCCATCCTTTCATAAGTTCAGTGATACCTTTACCATACATTCGAAAGGAGATAGAATCACCACCTAAGAATACCTTGAATGGATAGCCTTTTTTTCTTAAGCTTTCACCTAAAGCAAGATCATCTACGATACTTCTTTTTATTAAAGAATGTCCGCCTATATCCCTATAAGTATTCTTATCTAGTAAAATAATAGGACCATATAAACCAACATGGATACCCTTAATTATCATACTTGTACCGTTTGCAGCGATTTGTATCAAGTTAAAAAACAAAGAGAACTGCTCATAATTATGAAGCATTTGATGATAGGGTTGAACAGATATGGTACAGTGATATTTCTCATAACTACTCACTAAATTAGAGATAGCAGTTGGGCTTAATCTTACATCAGCATCTATAAATAAGTATAACTCTCCAGTTGCTAGGTCAGCTCCTTTTTGACAGGCATAGGATTTTCCAATCCAGTCCTCAGGTTTTTCTAATATTTTGATTCCTTTTACACCAAAATCCATAATAACTTGATAGGTGTTATCTATAGAATCGTCATCCACACAGATAACTTCATAGATTGGATAGGTTTGATGCTTTAAATCCTCTAATAATAAAGCAATGTTTTCCTCTTCATTTCTTGCGGGAATGATTATGGATACTTTATATGACGGTATATTGATAGGACTACATGATAGGTCCCTATTCTTTAGCGTTGGAAAACGATAAAAAAGTAGTAAGCTTATAAATAAACCGATAGATACTATAACTATATTATACAACATATCTATTCACTCCTTATTTTTTTGTCTTACGAAGATTTTTATCAATTTCATCTGCAGCAACTTTACCAGTCAGTATACATACAGGAAGACCTGCAGGGCTAAAGGTCCATTGACCAGCCTGATATACATGAGGTATTGGGGTAAATACAGACTTGGTGATTTTCTTTAGTCGTGTCTCAGAGGGTAGTTTATTATCGGTAAATGCCCAACCAGTAATGGCACCGCCTGTATTAGCAGTTAATTCTTCAATGGTTAGGGGAGTAGAACACAAGCTAAATAAAACCTTGGAGCTAATTTCTTTAAATATGGTCTTATTAAAAATTTCTAGTATGGTTTTACTACATAACTCTTTAAATTCCTCATACCAGCCAGCTTGATAAATATCCTTTACTAGTTGGTAATCTAGTAAGGTACTAATAATTAAACCGGATTGTCCATGAGGAGCTAGGCTATCATCTCTTAATGCTGGGCATGAAATTTCATAGGTTGTGTGTTTTAAATAAGTTTGAAGTTGCTCAATTATTTTATTCTTTAAGTGATTCAAATTTAATTCCTTCCCAGAAGTGATTTCTTCTAAGGAAACCTTTGACAACCCTTTAGTACTTGGTGTGTAAAAGCAATGTGCACCGCATTTATCCTTAAAATAATCGATACTTAGATCGACTCCTAAAAAGAGGGTAAGTATGGAATCCCCACCACCATGACTTTCTACTAGCAATTTTTTTCTTTCTATTTCATAAGTGGCTTTTATGTCACTTGTATCCAGTCCCTTATATAACTGTTTTAAATCACAAGCCCACACTAAATTTTTGTAGGTATAGCTTGCTCCATTGATTGTTGCTATCTGATTTTTTTTCGGATGAATAGTAGTTATTTTTGTTTCTGTTAGGATATCACCTTGATGGGATTTGATATATTCCGTTAATTTTGCTGCTAAGACTCCAGTTCCACCCATTGGATAGCAGTAATCTAAGTATAATCCAAAGTAACTTAAGGCAAAAAAGGTAGGTGTGTTCTTGAAAAAATGTTGGGTTATCATATCAATTAAGGATGAGTTAGAAGTAAACTCTCTTAAGAATTCATTAACTGGTTTTAAGAGTTTATTGGTTTTCTTCATTTCCTTTTTGTATTTTAAAAGCCATGGAAGTAAGGTTTTAAACAAAAACTCTTTATCCTCCTTATAGTCTAAAAATAAGGGATTATCGATTCCGTATATTACCTCCATATAAGTCATAACTTTCTTTATTTCCTGTATAATTACCTTGATATCTTCTTTGTCAGCTGGAAATTGTCTAACTAAAAGCTCTTCGTACTCAGACAAACTATCCTTACTCGTAAGCTTTATGATATCGTCCTTTAATCCAATGGAAACAGGATTTTTTATAAAGGATAGGTCTATGCCTAGTTGCTTTAACATGGGTAAGATAATTCCCGAATTCTCAAATGCTCGAATACCAGCATCAAATACAAAACCATTGTATTCAAAGGATTTAACAAGTCCACCAGTTTCTTTTCCTTGCTCGCATAATAAAACTCGGTATCCGTATTTACCTAAATATGCAGCAGCAGTTAAGCCAGCTGCCCCTCCTCCTACAATAATTACGTCATAATCACTGTCAGTATAGTTTCTTGTCATAGCTGCTCCTATATTACTTCTTTCATATAATTGACTACATCTAATATTTCTACAGGCGTAGAATTTTTAAGACCTTTTATACAATTGCCTTCACATGTTAATAAATACTCACTAGTTACCTCATTCTTGCTAGAATACATAGCTAAGATTTTTCTTGCACCTACAAAATTACCTACTGCAATACGACGCATAATTCCTCTGATATCGAAGCTTTTCGAACAAGTTGGATGTTCACAATATTGACATTTTGATGCTTTAAGCATAATGGTTCTTTGTTTCGCAGGGTATTCACTGTATAAATCATCTGGGGTGAATGGTTTCTTTATAATGGAGACATAATTCCTTTGCTCTTTTTGATATTCGAAAGGTTTTTGACCAATTTTTTTTAAGATGGCATTGGCAGCACTTAAGCCAGAGGTGGTTACAGTTGGTGTCCCTGTTCCCATAACAGTGGATTCTCCACTAAGATATAAATTATCCCATTGGCTCTTCGTATGAAGACGCTTAAACATGTGCTGTCCAAGCATTTGCTTTGGCCCAGCTACCGCGCCGCCATTCTTTAACGTGTAACGTTCAATGGTTTTAGGAGTAGCCACTTCTGCATAATAGACAGCATTTTTTAGACCAGGAAATCTCTTATTAAGTACATCAATAAGACGTTCCTTTTCTTTTTCCTTTTGCTCTTTGTAATCCGATATATTCTTAAAATCCCAGTCTACAAAGGTCGGTCCAATTGCCATAACTACATGACCTTCCTCTGGGCATAGGGTTTTGTCTATTGTGCTAAAAATATATGCTGTTACTTCACTTTCATTTAAATGTGCAGGGTCCCCTACTAACATTTCAACAGAAGAGGTGTCAGTTGGTATTACCTTTTTATCTACATATGCATATAAAACCACACTAGGATAAGTAGGAACTTGGCTTATAAATCGTTTCGCTTCCCTTAGTTTTGCATATTTTTCATCAATTAATTTTCCATAAAGGTTCCATACAGTACCAGTATAAATAATATGATCTGCATGTATGGTATTACCATCATTTAGTTCTACACCAACTGCCTTATTATTTTGGATTAATATTTTAGTGACTTGCCTTTCATATAACATATCAC
>JAFAEB010000353.1 GCA_023424235.1 Bacillota bacterium | reverse complement strand
GTCTAGACTATCACTACCTAACATTCCTTTAAATATCTGAGTAAGTTCTTCAATATCTTCTTTTTGCTTTTTAACATAGGTATCATCAGAAACATAGATCGATAATTGTTCACTTTCCTGAGGAGTTAAATCGATAGAATTACTTTTTAACAAGCTATTCTTTACAGCTGCTGCGCTACTTGGAAATGTTTTTGCTTTTTGGTTAATAATTTTATATAAAAACTCCGCCTTTTTCTCAATCATGTCACCATATATGCTATTTGTTTCAAATTCAACATGATCTTCTACATAGGCACAAATTCCGTTGGTCGGAATGCCACCAAGAATCTCCCATCCTTTAATTAAGGTTAATTCTGCTTCTCGCTCCCCGTAGGTATTAGACATAACAACAGGAAGCATATACATATTACTAATATGCTCCTTATCACCATAAAGCCAACAAGCATCAAGAAACTGATGCATTAAACCACCAATTCCAAACCATTCCACATTGCTTGCTAATATAACTCCATCAGCTTCTTTTAAAGTCTTTGGAAGCATAGCAATTCCATTCTTTTCTTCATATAGATTGTATCTAGTAACTTCAACTCTAAGTTCATGTAACACTTCTGTTAATTTATTCATTACATAGATTGTTGGGTCTTCAATTAAACCTCTACCACCATAATAAATATTTATCTTCATATTAATTATCCCTTTCTAGGCTTTCCACCTATTTTATCTATAATTGCTGTAAGAATAATACCAGTAATTAAACCAGTAATATGAGCTGCATTGTCGATTCTACTACTAGTAAATCCACCATATAAGCTAAATATTATGAACAATAGGATTTGTCTTTTGCTTATATTACGAACGTTATCCTTATTGGATAACACTAAATATGCCATTCCACCTACAATACCAAATATTGCACCAGATGCACCAACGCTTACCACATTATTATTCTGATACATATTATAACTTATTGAACCAATCCCTGCAAGAATACCGGATAGGATATAAAGACTAGTAAACTTTAATTTACCTATAACCATCTCAACATTTTTACCTAATACAAATAATAAGAACATATTATTTGCTAAGTGCTCTATATTGGAATGAAGAAACATGTAGGTAAATAAACGATAGTATTCTTTTTCATAAAAACAAGCTCGCCAGTACAAAACAATATCATTGATTATTGCACTTTCTAAAGTACTATTTAAGTTCAAAACGATATGAATGATTATATTTAATAGAATGATTACTAGATAAATTCCACCAAATTTCTGAATATCTCTTTTATCATACTCATACTCTTCTTCTGCCGTATTCCTATCTACATACATATATTCACTATCAGGTCTAGTCCTGTCTGTATGGGAATTAATATTACTAGCCCTATTGCTTAAAGTGTCACTTGAATTATTAACATATCCTTCCTCAACTTGTTCTAGTGACTTATATACCAAATCGCGGATGGATAAAAAGTCCTCAATTTGATTTTCATAAATAAGTAATCTTAAATTTTTCTTATTAATAAACCAAACTTCTGGGTAACTACTAAAAACCAGTTTCGCTTTTTCAATCTCATCGGTACACAGAATACTTAATAAGTTAACACTCTTGCCATAATGATTTAGAAAGCTATCATATAATTGTCTTGTAATATTTTTATATTGTTCCTCCATTATATCAGATGTAAGTTCATCAAATATTGCAACAACATAAGAGCTATCATCTAAAATTTTATATCCTACCTTTAAATTTTTAATATTAACTTCTATCTTAGAAAAACCACTCTCTTCTATTACTCGAAACACTTTTTCATATATAGTCATAATTTAGTCCTAACTTAAGAATTCGCCCATAGGAACGAACGTTTAATTGCTTTATTCCAACCACTTAATAAATTCTTTCGTATACTCTCCTCCATATTTGGTGTAAAGGTATTCGATAAAGACCAAATTTCCTTAATTTCATTCTTGTCTTTCCAAAATCCAACGGACAAACCGGCTAAATATGCTGCACCAAGTGCTGTTGTTTCAATGCAAGTCGGCCTAAATACTATGGTATCAAGTATATCAGCTTGAAACTGCATTAAGAAATCATTAGAAGATGCTCCCCCATCTACCTTTAGACTCTTCATTTTTTCTCCAATGTCTTGTTCCATAGCTTTTATAACATCATGAGTTTGATAAGCAATCGATTCAAGCGTTGCACGAACCAAATGATTCTTATTAAAACCTCTTGTCATACCAACAATTGCTCCCCTGGCATATTGATCCCAGTAAGGTGCTCCTAGTCCTGAAAATGCAGGAACAACATACACACCGTTGGTATTCTCTACGGCACTTGCAATTTCTTCAGATTCTTTAGCGGTTCTTATAATTTGAAGTTCATCTCTTAGCCATTGAATGGAAGCACCCGCTACAAAAACACTTCCCTCTAATGCATAAGATACCTTATCATCATCACTAGCTGCTATCGTAGTTAACAATCCATTATTGGATTGCACAATTTCACTTCCTGTATTCATGAGAAGAAAGCATCCAGTACCATAGGTATTTTTAGCTTCTCCCTTTTGAAAGCAACCTTGACCAAATAGAGCTGCTTGTTGATCCCCTGCATCTCCAGCAATGGGAATTTCACCTCCAAGTAAGCTTGTATCCGTATATCCATAGATACAACTTGATGGTTTTACTTCAGGTAATATTGATCTTGGTATATTAAAATACTCTAATATTTCATCATCCCAATTAAGGGTATTAATATCATATATCATGGTTCTAGATGCATTTGTATAATCCGTTACATGCACCCTTCTTCCAGTTAAATTCCAAATAAGCCAAGTATCCACTGTTCCGAATAGTAAATCACCATTCATTGCTTTCTCTCTAGCACCAGCTACATTATCTAAAATCCATTTTATTTTTGTACCAGAAAAATAGGCATCCGGAATTAAACCTGTCTTTTCCCGAATGGTTTTATGAAAACCTATTTTGTTTAATTTTATAATTTCATCCGATGTTCTTCTACACTGCCAAACAATAGCATTATAAATTGGTTTTCCTGTATGTTTGTCCCAAACTATAGTAGTCTCTCTTTGATTCGTAATCCCAATTGCAGCTACTTCGCTAGCAACTGCACCAATTTTCGCCATGGCTTCTCGACAAACACTAAATTGAGAAGACCAGATCTCCATAGGATCATGCTCTACCCAACCTGCTACAGGATAGATTTGTGTATATTCTTTGGAAGCAACGCTACATATATTGCCCAACCTATCAAATAAAATGCATCTTGAACTTGTAGTTCCTTGGTCCAATGACATTATATACTTACCAGTATGACTCATATTAATTACCCTCCACAAGTTTTACTCTTATGTGGTAGATTATACTATTATTTTTAAATTTATACAAGAAATAGGTCTAGTCTATTGTAATTTTTTACATATGTAAGAAACACTATTATATGAAATAATTTATATATTACAATTATAAAAATAGGAAAATAGGCTGAACTTAAATACTTAAAATTCAGCCTACTTCTAAATCTATTTATATTGGGAAAGTGGGGGGCATTTATTAGGAAAATAATATTAATCTAGCTCATATCGATACCTTATATTAGAAATCAAGATTTCATCTTTAGCTTTTAGTAAATGTGGTTCTAGTTTTATCAGTTTATTACCATTTAAGAAGGTACCATTTGTAGATCCTAAATCCGTTAAGTATATTTCACCATCTTTTTCGTCTATTTTACAATGAGTTCTGCTAACACTTTTCTCATTTATTACAAAATGAACCCTTTCTTTTTCTTTTCCTATTATAAATGGAAAATCACAAATATTTATATACTGATACCGTTCTTTATCTAGAGGCTTTAAAAAATAAGTGGGCTTTAATACTTCAAGTATCTGAGTACCTTCCTCCTCCTTAAGCCATAGTACTTCTGTCACTTCTTTCTTCTTATTATTATATTCCCATAATTCTTGTTTTTCATTCTCTATTCTTTCATCTATCATACTCGAATCTATATCGATATTCTTTATTATATCTCTATCATTATTCTTTATTTTATTGGTATCCATTATTCGATTTTGATTAACTTTATCCGATTTTAATTCTATGTAATTCTCTTTATCCTCATCAAGTATCGTATTCATATCCTCAAGGCTTTGATAATTTGTTATAGACACCACTTTGGTAATTTTATTATCATTATTTAAGAGTTTGATAATAAAATAAGCTTCTAAACATATAAGTATCGTCAAAGTACAGAGAACTTTTATGAGATCCATCCCTGTATGAAATTCATTATCAAAGAGCTTTAACAAAAAGCCTAATGAGAATAACAAAATACCTATACTAATTAGCAGGCCAATTTTTATATATATCATTAAAGGATAATATAAAACTTCCTCTTCCCGAACAAACTCATTCTTAAGTGGAGTATAAGGTGATTCATTCCCTACATACTTATTGTTTCCAATTCTTCTCTTAATTTTAGGAAAAGAACTGCTTATCTTCTTATGAATATTAGCTATTTCATTATTTGCTTTATAACTTGTTTTATTACTTGCTCTATTACTTGCTCTATTACTTGCTTTATTACTTGTTTTTTTGTTTATTTTATTTTTATTACTTGTTATTTCATTACTTGATTCTTCATTCCTTATATTTTCATTCTTAAGTTTAGTTTTACTATCCTTTGTTTTAAAATGATATGATTCATGTTTATAACTAGATTCCTTTAAATTATTATTATTTTTATCTATACTTAAAGATTCCTTATTATCATGCACCACATGTAAATTAGCCTTAATTTCTTTCACTTTATCATTGTGCTTTTGCAATAATTCTGACTTGAGCTTAAGGAAAGTACAATCATCATCCTTACTTTGTTTATAAATAGAATATACTAAGAGTACTGCTGCCTCGTCTTTATAATCTACTTTATTCATTAAATATTCTATAAAGCTTGAAAACTGTTCTTTTAGATTAATCTTATATCCTACCAAATAGCAAAGTAACAACTCATTATTCTCATTATCAACAAAGATATAATTAGGGTTTATTAAAAAGTCATCCTCACATAATAAATAATCAAAACTTTCTTCAATTGTATTAATTATACTCATTAAAATAGTAATTACTTCCTGATAGGAGAAGGAGAATGTCTCATATTTTTTTGCAAATTCCAATTTGCCTGTAATATCATAATAGAACACATCAATGTCATCATAGCTTCTAAGTTCTGTTCTAATTAGTCCTGGTATGGAATTATTCATAATCATTTTAACTATATAGTTTTTATTTTTATCTCGATCACCTCTTAAAACCATATAACTACTATGCATATCCTTAATGTATTCTGCATGTAACATAATTTATTATCATCCCCTTACTTCTCTTATAAATTTATTATTTAGGACCCAAAACCTTTTCACAGATGTTTGCCTCTTACTCTTTAAGTAACCCACTCCCTTTCGTTTACCATTCCTTTCGTTCTTCCCCTCTTACACTTACTTCATTAGCTCTCTTAACTTAATTAACCAATTATCCACTTCTTCAATTTTGCTTGCAATACCCATTGTTACTTGAAACTTCCTAATTCTCTCTGTTCTTTCAAAAAGCTTAATTTTATTTATATAGGTTATTTCAAAAGACTCTTTTTTTATTAAAGCCTTAACAGCTTGGAATGGAATGTTAATATTTAAGGATGCATTCATTTCAATCTCATTATCCATAACTTCTATGGTTATTTCTCTTACATCACTAATAAAAAATCTTTTTCTAATGTTCTGATAAGCATATTCCTTAATGTAAGTCTCAACATCTAATGAATTATTAGAATGAAAGATACCCCTATTAAGATAACGATTGTAATCAATATTCCCCTGGCTTAGTTCCTTATCAAATAAAATAAGGTCCTTACTTTCTGAAAGTACTCCATGAACGAGTCCCTCAAGTACAACTCGATCATGCAAGTAAAAAGCAAAATATATAAACCCGATAATAAGAAAAAGAATGCTAGGTAATAGGAAAGATGCTTCTATGGTAAAGCTAGCAAGTAACCTTTTCTTCAAAGCACTATCACCCCCAAACAGGCAACTAGTATAAAAGGTATGAAAGGAATTGTACTTTTCTTATTTGCTTTTTTAAAGGAAAGTAATAGAATCGATGTGATAGATGATAGAAATAATCCATATGTAAGAAGAGTTAGATTCATAAAAAGTCCAAAAGATAGGCCAATTACAGCAATAATTAAACCATCACCCATTCCGATTTGACCTCTTGTTACATAACTAATAAGAATAATAATTAATCCAAAACTTATTCCACCTATCCGATTCGTAATAGTAAGCTCCCCTAGAACGATACTAAAAATGAATAAAAGTAGACCACCAAATACAATTGTAAGACATGAAACTTTTTTATGTTTAATATCTTCTATGCTTAAAATTACTAGCCATAAAATTAATAATACTTTGTGAATTGTCTTTAATGAGAACTCTTCCACCATACTCTCCTTTCTTTATCTCTGTTCATTAATAGCTTCTTTATAGCATCGTTTGCAAGGTGTTCTTGATCCCACATTAGAAAGAGGAATTTGATTTATAAGTCTTTTAAGTCCACTGCAATCTATTTTAATATGATAGCTATCTCCAGACTTTGTAATATAGACTTCTCTTCCTTCAATAGAAAAATTCTCTTTAAGACATATATTACAGGGTTTGTATTTTCCTCCATTTTCATTTCTTGCATTTATAAGCTCTTTACTAAATATTTTAGTTATACTTAATTTAATGTGACTGCATTCATCGTCTTTATGATAAACAGTTCCATACTTTGTTACAAATACGGTATCAGAATATATATCCTCCTTGGTACCCTTTTTAGAAACATCCTTACCTGTAAAACCTCTAACCCTAACTCTTTGCATCATATTAATTTTATTTAGATTTAAAAGGGGGATTGGAATGCTAATTTTATATCGAACAACGATATCAATTGTTAAGTCATCCTTCATAAAACTTGAAAATGAGGTGGATATTCCATTCATGCCATTTACAATAGCAGATTGATCAATCTCATCCTTATTAAGATACTCAGATAATTTAAGTTTAAAGTAAGTACTACCTATAATACTTCCTATAATCGTTTTAAACTGCTTATCTAAATTAATCTCATCATCATTGGTAAAATCTTCACCAGTATCCGATTTACCAACATTAGATTCACCAATATCTAATTTACTTACATCAGTAATTACATCAGATTTACTTACATTAAATTTACCAACTTTAACCGTCTCTACATGATTGTATTTATTTATATCCTGTTGTTTCTTACCTTGTGCTTCTCCCTTATAAACATTATCATCGTTTTCCTTAGACTCACCCATAATATAATTGTAAGCATAGGCATATGAGGAGGATTCGTTCGCTATCTCTGTAATTGCATATTGTATATGTTCATAAAGGCTTAGAATATGAAAAAAATATAAGAAGGCTGATAAGGTAAAGATAAAAATAGGCAGAACGAAAGCAGCCTCTAAAGTAAGAGAGCTATTTAACTTAAGGTTAGCAAATTTATTATTTCTAATTTTTTTACTTAATGAAAATCGAAAAATTAAGAAATTATTTTGATAAGAAAATGGAGCTTTCATATTATTATTCCTTAAATAGTTGATAAGGTATAAAAAGCATTATTATAAACTCATATTAGATATCGGTAATTTGCACATAGCAAGAGTCTTTTAACTAAGTACAAACTACCTTTTATAAAATAGATTAGCTTTTGACACCTAAATCATAATTGTAATAAAAAATTAAATGCATATAGGTACTAAATTGGATAAGGATATCCGCTCATGGGTAAACATATATTTTGGGATAAAGGATTTCTTGGAGAGAGAAATAAATTTTTTAGTGGGAACGGATATCCTTATCCACTCTAGAGTTAATGCATAAGATAGAAACATATTAATACGTAGATTCATTGTTTATTGAATACTCATAATGACCATCATAATTCTCTAATATTTTCTCTATAAAAGAAAAGGAGGTAAACATACCATTCATCTTAAATTTTCCTCTTGTCCTAAGACCAAATATAGAATTTCTGATTGAATAACTTTCTTCATAATTTAGTTTTAGATTTTCTTCTATAAGATCGAGAGCACGATAGCTCTTATACTTTTGTGGTTTCGTATAGCCAATTAATCTTAATAAATTGTTATAATTAAGTGAGTCTAGTTTACCTTCCTTAGTAAGACTTTCTGCCTTCTTATGAATCAATTCTTTATTTAATAAAAAAAGTTCCTTAAAGGTTAACTTAATATCTGTTTTACTTTTTATCGTTGCTATCTCTTTATCTTTTAATAAAGCAGTAATATCAATAACAGATTCTACAACCGAAAATAATAATAATAACCCTATTTTAACAAGACTTATTAATGCTGGTATTCCTGTAAAACCTACTAAACTAGCTGCATACATACTAGCTTCTTGATTTAAGGTCTTATTACAAAATACAGATATAAAATTAGTAAAGGTTAGAAATAAGAGTAATATTGATACTATATCTCCTAGATTTTCTTTATCACTCTCCTTACCCATATAGATATACTCTAGCTCATACTCTAATTTCTTGTCTAAATCATTATTCTTTTTAAGATAAGAATTAAAATGTTCTTGTAAATATTCTTCAAACAATAAGGTATTAGAAAGATCCTTTAAAAAGCTAGCATCAATGAATGAAAAGCTCTGAAAGATTTCTTTTCCTAATGAAGTAGGAGATGTTAAACTAGCTTTTATCCTGTCAATAATATGAACCAACTCCTCCTTAGAAGTTAACATACTATGAGTTGCTAAATCATCTCTTCGTATGGTTTTCTCAGATATTTGATCTGGTTCAGAAATTACGATTTCTAATAATCCTTCCTTTAAAAGTTTACTGATACTATCAAAAAATCCATCTGAGTTCATTGCTTTTGTAACCATACTATAGTCAAACTCTAAGTTCTCAAAATGATAATTTTGAAAGGAGGATTTTATCCTTTCAATTAGTCCTGCAAGATTAGTAATTACTTCATATTCATTTGAGACACTAAAATTACTAATGGATAAAATTGAATTTAATGATAAAAGATTGTTTTGTAACGTTTCCTTCATACCCTCTAAATTATATAAATCGTTAATGTCTCTTTTTTGATACTTTTCTAATAAATCATATTCATTTAATAAGCTTTCATAGAGCTCCTGTCCCAAAGAATCCTTGCTAAGATCTAAGAACTGTTTATATTCTACTAATATAGCTTCTACTCCTTCTTTTTCTTGTAACACCTTATCAATAATATTGATTGCTTCCTTAATACTAGGTATGGTACTTTTAATTAGGTTCTCTATCTGCTTAAACTCATTATTTATCCTTGTATATACATCAGCAATTAGTCCCTTATAATAAGCAAGCCTTTCTTCAAGATCTTTAAACTCTTCTTCTAATTTTTTAAGCTCCTCGTCATCCATGTCATCTCTATCGATTAAGCTTAAAAATAAATATTCAATACTTGCATCCTCATATAAATTATAATAGCTTATATACATACTTACATTTTGGCTCACTGAGTCTAGTAAATTCATTGGATTTACATAGCTATCTTTTACCACTTCAAAAATCCAAGGATTATTCATTTTAACAGTTGAATTTGTTATCGGAAAAGGACATATCTTTTTAACAAACTGATCTTTCACTTTAATATCTCCATTCTTTAGAAATAAAAGTCCATCCCTTTTTACTTCTAGCCCATCTACATAAGACATAAGTATTAGCACTTCTTTCTCTAAGCTTGCTAGCTTTTCATCAACCGTAATTTTTTTTGTAAATGCTTCTGTTATAAGCTCCTTATCTTTTATAATAGATAAAAGAGAGAGCATCTTAGTTACCATATCTCCTATCGATTCATATTTCATATAGTCGGTTGCTTGATTTATAAATGGGGCACCCTCATAATCCATTAATGATGTTATAGTAGAAGTCTCAATTTCTTCTATATTTATATCATACAGATTCATATGAGCTAGATTATGTTTATCATAGTCTAGCTCCTTCGTAGGAAAAAAGGTAAACTCCATATATTCTCGGAT
>JAFAEB010000232.1 GCA_023424235.1 Bacillota bacterium | reverse complement strand
GTTAAGGATACGTCTAACTCTGTAATATGGATTTCTAGCCCAAACTCTGCATACTTTCTTATTGAACTTTCAATGTTAGTAAGAGAAGGAGAATCCATAGCAATATGATTTTGAAGTCCGATTCCATCAATATAGCCTTTTTCTTTTAAGCTATCAACTAATCTACAGATAGCAACTACCTTACTAGGATCTTCTGTATTATAATCATTATAAAATAGTAATACATTAGGATTTGCATATTTACGTGCATATTCAAAGGCTTTTATAACATAATCATTACCAACTGTTTGGTACCAATAATTATCCTTTGAACGTATCCAATTCTCTTCCCCATCCGCTACCTCAATCGCTTCATTTACCACATCCCATGCATAGATTAATCCAGGATAATTAGTCTCGGCATATTCTAGGACATTTTTTATGTAGTTTTCCATACGTTTTAGCATGAGCTCACGACTAACCAGTGGTGCATTTTCATCCTTTGAGTAACCCTTGGCAAAAAACCATCGTGGAGTCTGTGCATGCCATACTAAGGTATGCCCTCTAACTGGGATCTTAGCTTCCTGTGCAAATTTTAGAAGATAGTCTGCATTCTTAAAATGAATTGCTGGATTATCATTATAAGAATCACTGGATATACAGGTTTGATAATCTAATACACTATCTGGTTTTAGTTCATTTCCAAACGTTATACTATTAAACTGCTCCTTTAGTAATGGATGAATGGATGCTTGTAATTCACTTACTGTAGAAGCAAAACCAATGGTAAAATAATCTTTATATAACTCCTTAAGAGATGGAATTTCACCACGCTCTGCTACGATCTCTTCCTGTGTAATTGCAATATTATCCACATAAAAACTAATAAAATTCTCAGACTCTGTTCCATAATGTACTTCAAAATATAGCTTAGCTGTCTTCATCGTAGCAGGTAAATTTATTTGACCTTTGATTTCGGTCCATTCCCCTTTTTTTACGAGAGCAGAACCAAAATTTAAGTATGTATCTCCATTCATCTCTATCTGACAATCTATCTCCATTTGATCAGGTCCTTCTTGATACATAACATAGGCTGATGAGGTATATGTCTTATTACTAGATACTTTGTCCGTTATATCTACAATTGGACCATTCCAAGAAGCTTCCCTCTTTGTAGTATAAATACTATATGTACCTTGGTAAGCATGCTCATTGCTTAAACTTACAATTTCATTTACTCTTCCCGTAAACCCATGTTCTTCCCCTTCGAAGTCTTCCTCATAGATCGTTTCAGATGAAACATTAAGTACCCCTAAATGCATTGCTGGAATATTTGCTTCTGTATTCCACTCATTTTTACTATCTTTATCTTTGCTCGTATCCTTATCATCTGTCTTCTCGGTCCCAGTATTATCTTCTGGCTCTACTACCTTGCTAATATCATCTTTTCCTTCCATATCTTTTATGGTTTCATTCACAGAAACTTCTTTCCGACAAGCAATAAGAATGAATGAACCTAGTAAAATCATAACAATTAATAAATAGATACACTTAATATTCCTCATCATATACCCCCCACATCCTTCAAGGCTTATTGTTAAGTACTTGCGTATCATTTTCCCTAAATGAGAATTTGATACGCAACATTTAATAATTTATAAATGAATACTATACTCTGCTACTACTTTTTCTAGATGTTCTTAATACTCTATTGTAAAGTCTGCTACTACGATTTCATTGCTAGATTCATCATGACAGGAGGATGTATATACCCCAAGTGTGTTACCAACAAAACCACCTGCAATTTCAGTACTCATTTCATGTATGTCCACATGTTTACTTAGTGTAACAAGCTTATCTCCGATACGATACTTAAAATCAGCCTTTTGTCCATATCCCTTTATAATAAGTTCAACCTGATTACATATGGAATCCGTATTATAAAGATAACTTGTCATTTCTTCCTCTGCTAATATCTCTTCGTTCCCTTTTATAACTTTTACAACTTGAAGCTTTAATTCACTACTATTTGCTTTCATTCGTAGTGTAATATGGTATTCGTTACTTTGTAGTAAGACAATACCAAACTCTTCTTTTCCATATAATTGATTAAATTTAAAAATTGCCTTTGCCACATAATCATATGAAAGTTGTCTAAAACCTAAATAAGCTGGACTATCCTGCTCACTAAGCTTAGCCTTTAAGAATTTTAACTTCATACCATCCTTACTTACTTTATAAAAATCTTCTTTCATATTTCGAATTCGAAGAACATCAAAGGATTCCTTCGTATAAGGTAATAAGGATTGCTTTGTCTTATTCTTTGGACTTTCGCCATGAAATGGTAACTCTACCACATCTTCTAGCTTACCAACCCCTGGATTCACTACTGGCCAACCGTCTTCCCAGAACACTTTACAAAGAAAAGTTTCTCTACCTAAACCAATAAAGCCTTCACATCTTCTACTAGCAAGGGTAACCATATACCAATTACCATTTTCATCATCTACTAAATCCCCATGACCTACGTAAACAATTGGGAAGTTTTTACCCATATGTCTATGGGTTAGGATAGGATTATTAGGATTATTTTCATATGGTCCAAATACTGTCTTACTACGCGCTACCGTTACTGCATGGTTTGGCCCAGTACCACCTTCAGCAATCATCAAATAATAATACCCATCTTTTTTATAAAGGTGAGGTCCCTCTGGCCAGATAACATCCTTCATAGCACCTTTCCATATATAATGACTTTCACCTACCAAAGTCATAGTTGATAGTTGAAGCTCTTGTACCCAGATTTCCCAATCTCCGTTATATCTTACTCCTTCTGGATTTGGTCTTGTTCCAACATAATAGCAGGTATCATCTTCATCAAAGAATAAACTAGGGTCAATACCAGGTGTATGTAGATAATAAGGTTCTGACCAAGGCCCTTCTGGGTTCGTAGCTGTTACGATAAAGTTTCCGCCATAGCCTACATTGGTAGTAATCATATAAAATAAGCCCTTATGATAACGAATGGTAGGTGCAAAGATTCCTCCTGAATGACCAACCTTATCTAGTGGTAATTGGGAATCTCTGTCCAATATATTACCGATTTGCGTCCAGTTGGCTAAATCTTTACTATGGAATATTGGAACTCCAGGATAATAAGCAAAAGAAGAATTTACTAAATAAAAATCCTCTCCTACTCTACATATGGATGGGTCAGGATAAAAACCTGATAATATTGGATTTTGTACTTGTATCATAATTTAAATATCCTTTCTGTATTCTTTCTATTTTGCAAAACTCCATGAATGGAATAAGTAACCACTTCCTACAAATTCAAAATATAGATTATGTACATCTGTTATAGGGTTAACTTCTATTGTAATCTTCTGAAAGGAATCTTTGCTTTTGGTAGGCTCAATTTTTGCATATCCAATTACATTCTCTCCTAACTTATCTAGAGACACACGTATTGCTCCTCCTTCACCTTCACATGAATATTCTAGAGTCAAAGTACTTGGGCCTTCCTTACCAAAATCTACACCTCTTACTTCTATCCAGTCACCATTATCAATATCACTAAGGGATATTAAGGCTGCTTCTTTAAATGAGGTTTTTTTATGTGTATAGATACTTATTCCACCTTGATTTGATATAGTAACTGCTTTTGTTTCCTGATATGGGTTAAAGTGCTTTAATTGCTTGATACCATATTTATCAGGTATCACTCTTCTTAGACTACCATCTTCATTCACTTCTAGCTTATTTACATGTGTACTACGATATCCTCCTGTTACACCGATTGAATCTTGTAGTACTTGGGTATGGTAAAACATATAATAACTACCTTGAAACTCGGTTATACAGTGATGGTTATTACCCCAACTTCCAAAGTATTTTCCTGGATTTTCAAGAATAGAGCCTTTATATTCCCATGGTCCCATTGGGTCTTTACTAGTCATGTAGATAATCTCTGCAATATTTGGAATGATTTCTGCAGTGGATCCTTCTCTACTCGCCCAGTTTGAACAATAACTATAATAATAGGTGTCTCCAATTTTATTGATACCTGAGTCCTCAAAAACATATGGTGCTTCTATCATAACCGCACTACCAACTGTAGTAACCATATCATCACCTAATTTTATAACTCTTGCAGTATTCGGCATTGCTTCCATACCAACTGGTACACCTCCACCAAAATAGATATAAGCTTGCCCATCATCATCCATTAGTACTGCAGGATCAAATAACCAAGTAACATCACTACAATTAGGTGTTTCTCTTGTTATAATTGGTTTACCAATCGGATCCCTGAAAGGACCAAATGGATTATCTGCTTCTAACACACCAATTGAACTCGCAGAGTTGGCAAAATAGAGAAAGAACTTATCCTCTCCATCAATTTCCTTCCATGCCGCTGCTGGTGCCCATGAATTATTTGCCCAAGTTGTAGCACCTTCTATACCTCCAACATAAATCGTTCCATGGTCCGTCCAATTTACTAAGTCATCTGAGGAAATGCATCTTAGACTTTTTATAGTTGCATAGGTATTCGTTCCAATATTCCCGTCCTTATCATACATATATTCATCATGTGTCATGTATACATAAATTCTATCCTTGTAAACCATTGCGTAAGGATCCGCACCATAGCTTTGAGTAATGAGGGGATTTCCCATACCAAATCCTTTATATTCTTTTGAATAATCTATATTTAAAAAATGTTCATAAAGTTCCTTATCAAACACCAATTCATTTTCCTCCTTATGATTAACCCTTGTATCCGTTGATTCTTTCTTAATATCCTTTACCACGCCATCCTGTGTACTTATTTCTTCCTTTACATTTTCTACATTCTTAACTTCTTCTGTATCTTCCTTTATATTTGCAACATCCTTCGTACTAATATCTTTCTCCTTATTTCTACAACCGATTAATAAACATAACATACAAACTACCAACACATTTCTAATAACCTTTTTAATTTGCATCCCCATCATTATACTCAGTATCCTTTATTTTATATTTACCAACTAATTGTTAACTCTATTATGCACCATTTTACTTTAACAAAAGGGGAGGTGGAAAACCTCCCCTTTTATTATCTTAAATTATTTTTGATTATTAACATCATCGATTAATGCTTGCCATTGTCCTTGTAATTGTTCTATTTTTTCAGAAGGTGTAGCACCTAATGCATAAGTATCCCAAGCGAAGTCACCATAGCTAGTTCCATATACAGATGATAAGAAGTCATTGTTTTCAGTTGCTGTATCATACATCATAGTAAGTGTTTCATCAACTGCTCTTTCATCACGGAATCTTGTATAATATCCTTCTTTCCAAGCATCTTCATCTTCATAACCTGGTGTAGGTTGTGTATAAAGATTATAAGCAAATGCGATTTTTTCTGCTGTTTCTTTGTCATATGAAGATGGAATTACAGCTACGTTATCTCCAAAGTATGCAGAGTAATTTTGAGTTTTAGGTCCTTTTGGTAGAAGTACAAATCCCCAATCATCTTCCATATCACCCCAAGTTCCAACTCTATATTGTTCAGCAAATGTCATAGCAACTTTAGCATCATGGAATGCAGCGATAAACCAATCCCAGTTAGCATCAGTTGGTACTGGCATTTCATAACCTTTTTCAATCATTCCAATTGCCCATTGCATAGCTTCTAAGAAGTTAGGTTCTAATGTAGCATTGTAGAATAAATTGTTACTATCTTTACCAATAAATCTAGCATCGTTAGATGTTGCAGCTCCTCTAAATAAATCGATTGAGAAACTTGCCATTGGATAGGTATCAATTACACCATCATTATTATTATCAATTTTTAATTGAACGCAAAGTTCTTCAAATTTTTCCCAAGTCCATTCACCACTCTTTTGTAAATCATATGGTAGATCTGGATCAAGACCAGCTTCTTTAAATAATCTCTTATTCCAATATACACCTAACTTAGGTTCTGGTTTACCTGCATTCATACCATAGATAGAATTACCAACAGCAAATGCATCTTTAACGTTAGTAATCCATTTACTTTCGCTAAAATCTAAGTTCTCTAAAGTTGCTAAGTCATATAATAAGCCATTTGCTAAAGGTTGGGATACCCAATCTCTTGCTAATAAGAATACATGTGCAGCTGGATCTTCTGCCATTGTAGAAGTTGTAAATAATTCTTGCATTCCACCCCAATCAGAAACAGCTACTTGTTTAATAGTGAAATTATATTTTTCTTGAATCATGTTACGGTATTCAAGTGTTGCTTCTTCTTGAGCATTTTTTGGTTCACCTGGTTCTGCAGAAGACCACCAGTCACCAATAATAATTTCCATACCACCTAAATCCATTGCAGGCTCTTCTGGAACCACTTCTTCTACTTTTTCTTCCACTTTAGTTGGTTCTGCAGTTGGTGCTTCAGTAACATCATTGCTTGTTGGGGCATCACTTTTCTTACCACAAGCTGCAAATACGGATAAACAAAATACCATTACTAACAATACAGATAATAATTTTTTAAAACCCTTTTTCATAATACCTTTCCTCCTTAAAATAATTTAAAGTTATATAGTAAAGCATATGCACATAGAAATACCCCCATATTTATTTGATACATTATGTACAGTTTGCCTTCTACCGTTACTACATCTTAAGCCCAGTTTGACTTAAGTTTTCAACAAAAGCTTTTTGTGCAACTACATATAATATTAGCAATGGGATGATTGCCATTATCATACCAGTAGATACCATCATTTGCCCATAAGCAATCGATGCTTTACTTGCTACACCGTCTAAGGATGTTAAATAATCGGATAATAATCCAGTTATTGATGTTAAACGGTTAGACAATAGTTTCATATTTCCAAGAAACATCTTTGAATAAAAGGAATCCGTCCATTGCCATACAAAGGCAAATAAGAAACATGACATTAACATTGGTTTCGCATCTGGTAACATGATTGTTATAAATGTTTTGAAGTTACCACATCCATCTACATATGCAGCCTCTTCTAACTCCTTTGGTATACCTCTAAAGTACTGTCTTAACATAAAGATATACAAACCACTTTTTAAGCCCATACAAGTCATACAAAGTAGTAAATACGGTATGATAGACTTTTGTAGATTTGCCGTACTTCCTGTTAGCATCTGCTTAATTCCAAAAACATCAAAGAATCTGAAATTTAAATAAAGTGATGACATAATCGTTTGCGGTGGTACTATAATTACCAACATAACACAAGCAAACCAAAAACGTTTAAAAGGGAAGGAGAATCTTGCAAATCCATATCCAACAATTGTAGCAAAGGATACTTGTAGTAAACTAACTAATGTAGATATCCCAATAGAGTTCCTTAATATGGTCCAATAGTCGATTAATTCATTTACTAATTTATAATTTTCCAAAGTAAAATTTCTTGGAACAACAATAATCGTTGGATCATACAAATCTCTTTCTTTCATAAAGCTAAGTGAAACTTTATTTAGTAGTGGTTGCAGGATTAAGAAGCAAAGTCCAAATAGTAAAACGGCCCTTAGCAGTTTATAGATCTTATTGGAAACAGTTTTTCTTAACAGATATCCACCAGATTTTTTATTTCTACTTAAAAATTCTTTCCATTTTGCTATTCTTTTTTTATTCATAATAATACACCCACTTAGAAATAATTCCGCTAAAAATAGCGATGATTAATATTACAGCGACAAAATAACTCCAAGCCATAGCAGAACTAAAACCATAATCCATTCTTACAATCATCGTATCCGTGATTTTCGTCATCATTTCACTGTCTGTTCTCGTGAAAAAGTCAATAATTGTATAGATTAGATTTACAAGTATTACTGGGCTAACCATAGGTAGTGTAATTTTCCAAAAACCTTCCCAGGAAGTACATCCTTCTATGGTAGCTGCTTCAAACATACTTTTTGATATGGTCTGTAAACCTGATAAGAATATAATAATCTGTATACCTGAAGTGATTACTACATCGTATACACGATTTACAATATCAAAAACGGTAGATAAAAAACGAGTTCCTAAACCACTATTGGATAATATCTCTTCTAATACTGTAGTAATACTGGCTACTTGAGTATTTTCTTTGATATATTCAGACATTCCTGCTAACAAGCTATTATTATATTCAAGTCCTACTAATACACCAGAAGATAGTATAACTGGTAGAAAGAATATTGCACGAACCAAGCCTCTTCCCTTAAACTCTTGATTTAGTAATAATGCCATAAAGAAAGCAATAATAATGGTAATTGGTACTTGAATCGCCATTCGAGACAATTCATTGGTTAAAAATCTTGTAAATTCAGGATCAACGGTAAATGCCTTTATATAATTTTGGAAATTATTAAATTCCATTAAGAACCCGCCATTACCAATTCCTATAATAACATTGCTAAAACTCATACGAAAAGACTCGATAAGTGGAATAATCATAAAAGCAACAAAACCAATAATAAAAGGGGATATAAATAGATAACCTGCTATTGCCTTTTTTTTCTGTAAATTTTTATGTTTTACTTTAGCCATATTTACCTCCTTATTACTTTATAGTCTCGTGCTGGTATGGATACATCTCCTAATACTTTATCCACTTCATTATAGTTTACATATACTTTCGTACCATCCTCATATGTAGTAACATATAAGCCCTCAGCTAATACTTCATGGTCTGTTATGTATTGATTAAAAATATGTCCTAATTCATTGTTATATCGTTTGTATATTTGGGCTGCATCCGCTTTCCAAAGATCAAAATCGCTTGCATAGAAGTAAGTGTAATTGGACTCTTGTAAAGTAAAGGATGACTCTTTCATAAAGGTAAATGATAATCCTGCACCTGTTTCTGCACTTTGTAATATAGTCTTTACTGAATCATTTGATAAATTAAGAGATGGTCCTGAATAATCGATTACCCCATGTAATGCTATGGTATAAAAAGGTACAAGCTCATCAATTATGTGATATTTCTTACCATGTAAGTTCATATCAGAGATAAAATCCACGTAAGGTAATACATAAGCATTTCCTTTTTGAACCATGATACCAGCATCACTTGATAATTCATTTAATTTATTCTCTTGCATCATGCGTACTTCTTCTCTTGTAGTTAGATTCTTAGGATTAAAGTCTGAACCTAATAATCTTCCGACATCAGTAAAGGCTACTCCATATGCTTTATTATCCTTAGCAAACTGATAAAGGTTTTCCATATATTTCATATTTAACTGTGGTTTTACTAAATAAAAACTATCCTTCCACTCCTCTGTACCATAATAAATTGGTGAAAAGCTATATAGTTTAACAACTTCACGGCTAGCATGCTTAGAAGAATCTTGATTTATCTCAAATCCATCAAACCAGTTATAGTTATATGCATAATGAGTCATGCCTTCTAGATATACCTTTATATCTTCCTTCACAGCTGTATTCAGAAAATTATCTAAATCTTTCTTATTACCAAGCTCCGATATAATCTTTACCTTTTCTAAAGGTTTTTGC
>JAFAEB010000084.1 GCA_023424235.1 Bacillota bacterium | reverse complement strand
CTTAAGTGTTTCTCCTACCTTGTTATCATCATTTATAAGGTGATTGTCATTTGAAAATCCAGCTACAGTCATTAATTTCTCAGAAAAGCTACCGTCAAACTCGATCCATCGATAAAACCATGGATCTTTCTCATATGCTTTATAGTAAGCAGTTTGCTTCGGATAAATAATAAAATATTGTCCTGCGTGTATTTTATAAGTCTTTTGATTAATGTGTAATTCACCTTTTCCACGATAAACATAATGAATTAAATAAAAATTACGTACTGCTGGCCCAAAGGCATAGCCTTTATCACATTGTTGCTCTCCATACTGCATTGGATATAGGTCAGAAGATAGCAAAGGACTTTTTGCATAATATAGTTTCATCAAATCAACTCCTATATACACTATATCACATTTTCCCATAAACTCTCAATAAAAACATATTTCACTTGGTCAAAAATTCATATAAGATTGATGAGTAAAGGTAGAATGTTAGACTAAATTATTTTTTAAGTACAAGTTAATAGAGATATAAAATTATAATTATATAAGAGGAGGGTTTATTATGGACAAAGATAAATTACATAAGGAAGAAAAAGCAATATCAGGGAGGTGGACATCTAGAATAGCGCCTGAGGAGATTAAGGATCCAGACTATATGTTTCCTGCTTTCTCCAATGGTAACGTACTTCTTAATAAGAAACAGGGACATCTTCCAGCAATGGGGTGGAATAGCTGGAATGCCTTTGGTAGTAAAAATAGCGAGGCTTTGACAAAGGAAATGGCTGAACAGCTGATTTCATTAGGTTTAGCTGAGTTAGGTTACAAGTATTTAGTATTAGATGATGGCTGCTATAAGTCAGAACGAGTAGATGGATTCCTTTCCAATGAGCCTGTTAAATTCCCAAGTGGTTTTAAGGCTTTATCAGATTATGTACATAGTAAAGGCTTAAAATTTGGAATGTATAATGATGTTGGTACCAATCTATGTGCGGGATCTGCTGTGGGAACTTGCGGATTTGAGGATGTAGATGCAAAATCCTATATTGATTGGGGAGTAGATTTTCTAAAAGTGGATAATTGCTATTACTTATGGGATAATGCAACATTCTCTGATGGTAGCAATGCAAAATATACTTATGCTCCAAATATCAGAAGTATTACGGTATCACAGGAGAAATTTCAAGTTACTTTAAATGCGGTAAAAGATGGTGTTCTATTAGGTGAAGGTGCTTTTAAAGTAGAAGAAGATTATGTTACTAATATTGGAACGCTAGATGGTACTAATGTTGGCACTAGCCCTGTAGGTGATCGCTTTAGTGAACTTTCCTTTACTGTTAATGCCCCTGAGGATGGAGATTATACAGTAAAAATAACATATGCCAGTGGGGAGGAAGTAGGAACAGGTCGTTGGTTACAGCTTGCAGTAGGACCAGTTGACAAGGAGATTAGATATTTTGATAATATACTCCCTCTAACCCAAAGTAAAACTGCTTTTGAAGATTCTGAGGATATTATGGTATCCTTACAAAAAGGTGAAAATGTAATTCGTCTTATGAATCATAGAAGACAAGAAAACACGCTAAATTCCTATGCTGCATTATTAGAGGGATTAAACTATGCGAATCCAGATCATGATATTATTTTTTCCATATGTGAGTGGGGAAAGACGCAACCACAAAACTGGGGCTATAAAGTTGGACATTCATGGCGCATCTTAAATGATATAACCTTCTGGGTAGGCTCAGATGGAAATCCAGGTCAAGCAGAATGGAGTTCTAATAATACAGCAAGTATAACGTCACAATATAATAAATGTGTTATCATGGATGAATTCGCAGGACTTGATAAAGGCTTTAATGATCCTGATATGTTTGTGATTGGAATGAATGGAATAACAAATATAATGAGCAAAACCCATATGACCATGTGGTGTATGATGAATTCACCTCTTATGTTAGGTCTTGACTTAAGAAGAATCACCAAAGGAGATGAGCTTTGGAACATAATTGGGAATAAAGATATCATTGCAATAAATCAAGATAATCTTGGAATACAGGCTAAAAGAATCTATTGCTCTATTGATAATAGCAATCCTGATATAGCCTACATTGCCAATAACAATCGTGTAGATATTCTAGCAAAACCATTAGTGAATGGAGATATTGCCTTATCTTTTATTAATCTAAGTGACGTTAAAGATACAAGAGAGCATCTAGTTGATGTAAGTACTATTCTTAAATTCATTGGGCATAAAATGGTCGATGCTAATAAATTTGAGGAAGCTAAGAAATATGTCATTACTGATTTATGGACAGGTGAGAAGAGAGAGTATAATGGAAAGGCTTTTCGTGTTACAGGTATTGAAGCTTATGACAATGTTACCCTACGAGTGACTCCTTTATAAATAAGAAATAGCTGTAATCTAATTTAAGGAAAGAAAGGGATGAGAAAATTGCATATAGAAGATATTATCTTAGACATGGAAGAATTTCTATCTAAATATCGTATCCCATTTGATGCGAATCAGTATATAACAACAGAAGAATTTGTTGCGATGTTGATTCGAAATTCTATTACAGATTTTGATTTAGTGTTAAAGGATTGTTCATTAAGACATAAAGCTTGTGAATTAGGGTATAGGGATTGTTTATTAGAGTATAAGGACTGTATATCAAAATATATGGAATATGCCTTACATCAAGGAATAATTGAAGATTACGATAGGACTGTGGCAAAGAGTTATATTGATCGACGTTCTGTAGCTAGAATCATTCATGAAGCTTTATTGAAAGAAAATGAATTAGATGAAAAAGATTGGTCCTTCGCTGAAAGTCTTTATGATTTATATTCATGTCATACATGTGTTATGCATATAGCTCAGATGTATGTGAAAGGTATCATATTAAGTAAAGATGGTCAGGTATTCGATGTGTATGGTAATATAACAGGATTAGAAGCTGCTACTTTAATTGTAAGAATGTTAGATAAAACACAACGAAAGCCCTTAATAAGAGAAAGAAAGATCACAGCAACATCCTTAACATACGAGGAAGCAGAAATATTAATGAGTAAGGAAAATAAGGCTAAATTAATTGACGTACGGACTAGTGAAGAGTTTAAGGTTGGCCATATTAAGAAAAGTATAAATATTCCTCTTCAAACTCTTACAAATAATCCATACGCAACTTGTGATAATAAAAATATACCTATTATCCTATATTGTACTAGAGGGTATAAAAGTAAGATAGCAGCACATGAACTAATTAAAGCAGGTTATCATAAAGTCTATACTATACCTGGTATTGATGAGTATCCATATGACTTAATTGTATAATACACTGTAAAATATAACAGCCAAACAAGGTTAATAGTTTTAAAGCACATCTAGTTATATGTAAGTAATTTAATAAGTTATTTAATAAGTTATTTTATATAAGTAATCTAATATAAATATTTTAATATAAGTAATCTAATATAACTAATTTAATATAAGTATTTAGTATAAGTAATTTAATTTATTAATTTTAATTATCTAGTATAAGAATAGCGTGTATCATAAATCCCAAATATAAAACCACAAAAACGTAACCTTAAATTTAGTAAGAGGTGTCTTTTATGGAGGCGATCGGATTTATAGTACACGCTATTTTTTATGGAAAGTATAATGTTAATACTTAATTTTGGGGGATTTTAAGTATTTGGCCAATGGTTAGATTATCTGTGCATAAATTATTAAGCTCTCGAATTTTATCTACAGTGGTATGGAATCTTTTTGATAATAACCAAAGGGTATCACCCGCTACAATAGTGTATTCAAAATAGTTTACATTGTTAGTAGATGGAATATTTAGTATTTGACCAACAAAAATGTTAGTTGAAGTTAATTGATTTAGTTTCATGATTTCATCTACTGTTGTTTGATACCTGTTTGCTATTAACCAAAGTGAGTCACCAGCTACTACAATATATTGAATATAGTCTGGGTTAGGTGGTGGAGTAATAACATTATTTTTAATACCCCAATAAATTTCGTATAGGGAATTCCAAGTATTTCTACCAACAATTCCATCTGGAGTAAGTCCTAGCATTTGTTGAAAGCCAATCAAACTGCTATAGGTGTCCGTATCAAAATTACCATTTTGTGATGGTGCAACAATAGATGGAAAATATAAGCTAATATAATTTAATAAAAATTGAAGTGTAATTACATCTCTTCCTGAATTACCAACACGCAGGGTAGAAATTGGCGGTACAGTACCAACTCCTAATGCATCTCCTTCAGCATCTAATTCAGATAACCTAGTAACAGATACAAAAATTCTAGATATCTGATTCCAGGTTGCTTTACCAACAATACCATCTGCGACTAGGTTGAATATTTTTTGAAATTGCTTAACAGCATTTTGTGTACTAGTACCAAAGCTACCTTCTTCGTCATTTATTGCAGGGATGGCAGGATAATTCTTCCTTATGCGTTTTAAGTAAGTCTGTATAGTCTGAACATCAAGCCCTATACTGCCAAGTCGTAAGGAATATCCAGGATATGAGGTGAGGATGCTGGTAATTAGGTTCGTTTCAGCAATCTCGATTTGATTTCCATAGTAATATTTTAGAATATCACTTGCCTTCTGTCCTTTGTTTGCAAGAGTTACAGTACCCCACTGGGATAGCCCCTTACAGGTTGCTGTTGTACCATTGCAAAAAGAGGTAAAGAAAGGAGCCGTGCTTCCAATCCGAGTTACATACTGATTGAATTGCTCATCAACTAAGCTACTAATTGATTCATAAATGGTTTGCCCATATACAAAGTATTGATCATATGCAGTACTATTAGTAATGTCGAAATTATAACCTCGACTTGGATACCATTCCGTAAATACCCTATTAAGAGCAAAAGAAGTAATTGCATATATATTAGCCTTTAATGCTTCCTTTGGCCAAGTTGGATAAATTTCACTACAAGCTACATTCTTAACATAGTTTATAAAAGAAGTTTTAATATTGGAAGCTTGGGAACTTGGTGCACCTAGGTGAACTGTGATAGGATCTGGAATAACTACATGTCTAAGAACTCTTGGCTCTCTCATAGGGCCATCTTGTTCTCTTTGAGATGGTGATTGAATGGAAGGTGGGCTAATATTTATATCATAGGTTGTAATGGTATTCTGGCTTGCAAGCAAGGGAATGAGGGTGACTGGTTGAATTGCATGTTCTCCATCGAAAATTCGTATTCCATGAATAATGACTGAATTATAACCATTTGCAGTGACTTCTAACTGATAAGTTTCATAAGGGTTTCCGGTATAGTTTGGTTCATTGGCTAAATTAGAATCAACTGTTTTAAGTGACACCTTTTCTGTCTTTCCACTAAGGTCTGTTGCTAGCTGATAGAGAAGTTCATTGTTATTGTTAATTATATTTACAGTTGCACCTGTAACCGGAAGAGAGTCATTACCATTGTTTACTTGTACAGATAAATATCCAACACCCATTTTGTCCTCCTATTTAATATGTTATAGTTTCATTATACTACTTAGATTAAAAATGTATGATTTCAGCTTTTACTGTATTTATAAGATTTAGCGAAAAAAGATAGTTTACTTAAGATATATAGGAATGGTATGATAAATAAAAGTTGAAAAAAAGTATTAATATTACTTAAAAACATAATCCTGTTAACATGACTTTTATAGTAAGTAATTAGAAGTATTGTTTTAAATAAATGATTCTAGACAATAAAAGAAGAAAGGAATCAGCAGTAATTTCTTTTGTTTACATTGAAAGGAAAAATGCTTATTTAAGGTATGAAGATGGGGAAAGATGAAGTACTAGAATTACTTAAATGCTTAGGTAACGAGAAAAGAAAAGAAATGTATATCAAAAACGGAGCAAGCGAGAATACCTATGGAGTTCTCTTAGGTGAACTTCGTAAAATAGCAAAACAATTAAAAGGTAATCATGAACTGGGTTTAGA
>JAFAEB010000037.1 GCA_023424235.1 Bacillota bacterium | reverse complement strand
GTAAGACCCCTTGAAGACGACAAGGTGGATAGGTTAGAGGTGGAAGTGTGGTAACACATGTAGCTGACTAATACTAATAGGTCGAGGGCTTGACCAAAAAGAATCGCAAGATTCTAATGAGAATAAGAACATTTGATGATGATAAAATAAATATATGTGTAGTTTTTAAGGTATAAGGAAGGTTACCCATTGGGTAACCTTTTTTACTATATAATAATATATAGGTAGGTTACCATCTGGTAGCCTTTTTTTTTATAATAATATATAGGAAGGTTACCGTTTGGTAGCCTTTTTTTGATTTAATGATATATAGGCTAATAACCATTTGGTAACTTTTCTGATTTAGATTAAATGTAAGCTTCCAAAGTTTAGCCTTTTATTTAATGTTTTAGGAATACATATTCTGCAGATATTACAGTGGATATTATTATACTTAATAACAGTTAGTTAACTAGCAACTATATTTCAAAATCATAGCAAAATACAGTTCCATAAGAATAAGAATATTTTATTAAAATATAACATTAATACAGTTCCTAGGTGAGTATTTAGAAAATACGTAAATTGACTTATATTTATTAATATAGTATCTTTTAATTATAATTATATACAATCGGAGGTTCCCATGAAGAATTTAGAGGGTTTGATAATAAAGAGAAAACGGGAAGAAATGGGATATAAGCAAGAATATATTTGTAAAGGAATTTGTGCCGTGTCTTATTTGTCCAAAATAGAAAAAGGGAGTATTGTTCCTAGTGATGAAATCATACAAAAATTAACGGAACGACTAGGTATTACATGGTTTAATGAGCCGGATTTTATCGAAAAGGGGAAGGAACTACTAGAGGAATGTTATGAGGCAAACTTATTTGGATATAGAATAAATGATGATGTATGGAAAAGGTTAGATGAAGATAAAGATAATTATATGAATTCCCCTTTACTTATTGATTATCAAATTTGCATGGTGAATAGGCTAAATTCTCTAGACTCTGTATCTATATTGGAATTAAAAGATTTTATGAATAATAGACAATTATACAGGGCTTACTTATTAACAGGCATTGTACAGGATGATATTACCTTACTAGAAAAGGCGAGGCAAATAGAACGTGCTCCTGAAGTACTTAATGCTATGGGATTTATTAAATGGAGAAATGGTAAGTATTACGAGGCTATCGACCATTTTCTAGAAGCACAAGAATTAGCAGAACATAAGAACTATCTAGCTTTGTTAATGAATATAAATATGTTACTAGGACATATTTACATGGAAGTTCATATGCCTACAATGGATAAATACTATAATAAGGCCCTTGTGATTTCAAAAGTATTAGGAAATAAGGAAGTTGAGCTTATGGTATATTACCATTTGGGAGTAGCATATACTTTAACAGACTTTCATAAAGCAGAAAAGAATCTTCTACTATGCGTAGAATTATGTCCGAAAGACGATATTGACACACTAGAGAAGACATTTCAAAAACTATGTTTTTTGTACTTAAAACATGAAATTAGAGATAAGGCAGATAATTATTATAAAGCAGCAATCAAATATAATAAGTTTAAAGAGGTAAATGAACTTATTAGTATTATGTTAGAAGATATAGATTATATTCATAAGGAAGAATACTTAAATAAGCTAGTCAATATATATAAGAGCTCTAAGAAATATCGAAAGTTTTCTAATACAAAATATTATGGAGAGTTTCTATTAGTAGCATATAAGGCTAATAGAAGATATAAAGATGCATTAGCAGTTATGGAGTTTATGTATACGAATATGATTCAATAAGTTATTCCAATAAAGATAGTTATCAGGTCATTATTAGTAGCATGTAATAATAGTTATTCATTTTAATGATACATCTTCCTTTTGTAACAAATGATAGAGAAGTATAGATAGAAGCATTTTCATAAAATCTTGAAAATGGTGAGGCTAAGACCTTACTTTTTTTATGTATTTTCCCAAGTATATAAGCTTTCTATTAAGTATATTGACTAGTATAATATGGAATATATAGTAGATTTATAGTTCCAATTATTTATAAGGAATAAAAGTCTCAAAATAAAAAACAAATTGAAATTTATGAATGCTATAAGGAGGAGTGTAAGTGAATAAAAAGGGGAGGCAAGTGACTGATAATCTAAATTTTATAATAAGTCATATTATAAAATGGGAAAAATCAATTTTTTTATCCATAGGATTATATTCTATATTTTTAGGAGTTTCACCATTTATATGGATCTATGTTCCAAAACTGTTATTAGAAGAATTAACAAGGGAAAGAAGAGTGGAGAAACTTTTACTAATATTAGTTAGTGCATTGTTAATAGCCAGTGTTGTTGGGTTTTTTAAAGACTATCTACGGGGAAATTATCGTATGAAGATGAATACTGTAAGGTATGGTTTTATAAGAATGCTAAGTAAGAAAACAATGAAGATGAATTATACATATACAGAAAATCCAGAGACTCTAAATGAAATTAAGATAGCTTTAAAAACGGTACAAAGTCCTATGGAAGGAATTGGACTTGTTATATTAAAGTTGTTTTCCATTCCAGGAAATATGATTGGATTTATAGTATTTTCCGTAATTTTAATTAGCTTAAATCCCATGATATGGGGGATGTTAGTTATATCAATGATTTGTTCTTATCTATATGCGGCGAAAGCAAATAAGTATCAAAGAAGTCGCAAAGATGAATTAGCTGGTGAAGAGCGACTGTCTTATTATAATTCCTTGAGGTTAGCAGATTTTCAATATGGTAAAGATATTAGAGTATATGGATTAAAAGGATTGATATTAGATAAAAAAAGAAAAGCTGATAGCAATGTAATTCTTATTACTGAAGCGATTCAAAAGCAATTTTTTGTGGCTGGAGTTAAAGAAGGAATATTAATGGCAATGAGAGAAGGTTTCGTGTATGGCTATCTAATCATACAGATATTAGATAGAAGCCTTACCATTAGTGATTTTGTTCTATATACGTTTGCTATGAATGGATTTGTTACATGGATGGAAACAACTATTAAGGATTTTTCAGATGTATGGTTGCATTCATTATATGTAAGTGATTTTAGAGAATTTCTTAAAAAGTCTGATGAGCCTTGTAGTAAAGAAGAGATTAATATACCTAAGAAGTCTGAACAATATGACATATTATTTGATAAGGTAAGTTTCCATTATCCAGGTAGCAACAGAAAAATATTTAAAGATTTTACTCTACATATTAAGCCTGGGGAAAAGCTTGCTCTTGTAGGAATAAATGGGGCAGGAAAAACAACTTTAGTAAAACTACTGACAAGATTATATGAACCTACAGGAGGTAGAATTCTTGTAAATGGAGTTGATATAAGAGAGTATGATTTAGAGGAGTATCGTAGTTTATATTCTGTCGTTTTTCAGGATACGAAAGTATTTGCATTTACTATAAGAGAGAATATTACTATGGAATCTGATACAAAGGATGAAGAGAAATATAAGAAGGCTTTAATACAATCAGGAATCTATGAAAAGATAGATAGTTTAGAGAAAAAAGATAAAACCAATTTACTTAAAATATTAGATGAAAAGGGTATAGAATTATCAGGAGGAGAGAATCAAAAATTAGCCATGGCTAGAGCATTATATAAGGATGGTGGAATCATCATCATGGATGAACCTACAGCAGCACTTGATGCCTTAGCGGAATCGAAGATGTATATGGAATTTGATAATCTTATTAAGAATAAAAGTGCCATTTATATATCTCATAGACTTTCTAGTACTAGATTTTGTGATAATATAGCATTTACACAAAATGGAGAATTAAAGGAGTACGGCACACATGAAGAACTAATGGAGCTAAATGGGGATTATGCTAAGATGTTTCGCATGCAAGCTGAGTATTATAAGGAGGATAACCATGAAGAATAGCAAATTATTAATACATTTTTATAAACGAGTTTTTTCTATGTCCCCTACTTATGTTATTACTCTATTAATTTCAACAACAGTAAAAGCATTTACCCCATTTATTAATATTATAATTCCTAAATTAATTATCGACGAGTTAATGGGGAATCAAGAGAAACATAAACTAATACTTTATGTTGGGATCTTAGTTTTTGGAAACTTAATTGTTAAGATTCTAAATAGTTATTTTAAGAAAAAAGTTGAAGTAGGTGAAATTGATTTCATGTATAAATTAGATACTTACTTAGGAAGTAAATGTGTGGATATGGATTTCGAAAATGTCGAAAAATCAGAAGTTCTTGATTTAAAAGAAAAAGCATTTTTTGCTATTTATAATTTAAATGCCATAGGGCGTACCATTGAAAATGGTGCTAACATTGTGAATCAAGTTATTACTATGTTAGGACTTGGCTATATACTAAGTATCCTAAATCCCTTAGTAATTGTAATCATTCTTCTTATAGTATGCATGAATTCCTTGTTATTTAAAAAGATGGAAAAAGTTCAATATGAAGGGAACCAAAAATCGATATATGATGACAGGGCATTTGGCTATTATCTAAGGCTTACATCTGACTTTTCCATGGGAAAAGATATTCGGTTATATAATAGTTCTTCTTTATTAATTAAGAAAATGAAGCACTTTATGGATAACTTATTAAGGATATACTCGAAACAATTTACACAGATAGGAAAATACTCTGGTTTATCCAATGTAAATGTCCAGATACAAACAGTTATTGTTTATGCATATTTAGTGGTTAAGGTTTTAGCTGAAAAAATTACTTTAGGAAGCTTCACTATGTATGCAAGTGCTGCAAGAAGCTTTAGTGATTCTATATTAGGCTTTGTTAATTCATTTATAGAAATCAATCAATTGTGTATGTATTTGGAATTATTCACGAAGTTCGATGAAATCAAATCAAAAAATGATGGAGGAATATATAATAAAGAAGATTTAAAAGATTACACCATTGAATTTTGTGATGTTTCATTTTCTTATCCAGGTAAAAAAGAACCTACCCTACAGAATGTTACCATTATCATAAAACCTGGTGAAAAATTATCCATTGTTGGACTTAATGGAGCTGGAAAAACTACATTTATTAAATTATTATCAAGACTATATGAGCCAACATCAGGTAGTATAATGGTTGGTGGTATTAATATTAAAGACATTAAATATGAGGAATATATTAAAATTTTAGCAATTGTATTTCAGGATTTTAAATTATTATCTTATTCCATAAGAGAGAATTTGTCCATTGCTTACGCAATAGAGGAAGAAACTATAGTAGAAGCTCTGGCTAAGGCTGGCTTTGCAAGTGACTTAGAAAAACTAGAGAGAGGACTAGAAACTGTTATATATAAAGAATTTGATGAAAATGGAGTTGAGTTTTCAGGAGGGCAGATTCAAAAGATTGCCATTGCAAGGGCTCTATGTAAGGATTCACCTATTGTAATATTAGATGAGCCAACATCTGCGCTAGATCCAATTTCAGAATATGAAGTATACAAGGGTTTTGATAAATTAGTGGAAGGCAAAACTGCTATTTATATATCCCATAGACTTTCTAGCACAAGGTTCTCAGATCATATTGCGGTTTTTGATAATGGAAGGATTGTAGAATACGGCTCTCATGATGAATTAGTGAGGCAGCAGGAGTCCTTATATGCAACTATGTATCAGACTCAAGCAAAATATTATCTAGAAGGATAGGAATGTTATATCAAGTATAAGGTGGATGGTAGTATAGAAATTGGTATTAAAAGGATAATCAATTCATACTCTAGGATTCTCTTTTCTCTTAAGATATAAACTAAGTTACCTTTTGGTAGACTTTTTTCTTGTAATACTTTCTTATAATAATGATATACCAGTAATCTAATGTGAACAAATAAATTGAAACATTAATAGTGCTATGTTAATATTACTTTGTAAACTATAATATATTGGTTGAAACATTAAATGTTTGCTAGTATATAAGATGGCTAAGGCAAATGAAAATGGTAGTCTAACATTTAATATAATACATATTTATAACTTACACAATGACAGAATGTTTTAGAAAGTAGGTATATAGATGATTCCATTAATATATGATCAAGTGAATGCATGGACGAAAGACATTGATTTCTACCTTGATCTTATAAAGAATGTAAATGTAACAAAAATTGCTGATTTAGGTTGTGGAACGGGAAGAGTAACCTCTCATCTGGCGAAAGCAGGCTATCATATTACGGCTATTGATCCCAATGAAGAAGCAATTCAATATGCAAAAAAGAAAGGTTATCAAGATGAAGTGACTTGGTTAGTCGGTGATAGCTCAAATTTACAATCAAATATTTATGAGGCAGTCATTATGACAGCAAATGTTGCACAAGTTTTTCTCACAGACGAAAGCTGGAAGAATGTCATTTCAGATGTATATAGAGCTTTAATACCTGGTGGACATTTTATTTTTGATACACCTAATCCACAAAAAAAAGTTTGGGAGCAGTGGGAGAAAGATAACACACCAGATTTTGCAACAGAACTAGTAAGTGGTGATCCACTTGAAATCTGGAACCAATATGAAGGTTTCGTAGATGATGTTTATACATTTTATGAAAGTGTGAAAAATTCACGTACAGATGAAGAAATAGTACGCTTAAAAATGCAATTAAAGTTTCGAACACAAGAAGAAATCCATCATTCTTTACGACAAGTAGGTTTTTCACAAATACAAGCTTATGGAGATTGGGAGTTCAAACAAGCCACAAAAGAAGTAAAATCGTTTATTTTTCATAGTATAAAATAAAACAATAGAGTAAAATGAGGGGATAATTAATATGGAATGTAATAAAGCAAATTGTATAAATGAATTTATTGAATTAAGTGATACAGAGTTAGACGATTTAGAGGAACGTCTAGATAACTATGATCGTAATTATACCAATTATAAAATAGACGGTAATATACGAATTGGTATCAAAAAAAATAATGAGCTAATTGCAGGTGCATATGCTTGCATGACATCTTTTAAAATTATGTATGTATGTACTCTATATGTAGAGGAACAATATAGAAACAAAGGTTATGGTAGAGCCTTGATGAATGAAATTGAAGTAAGAGCGAAAGAAATTGGTGCAAATATGATACGCCTAGATACCTTTGATTGGCAAGGAAGAGAATTCTATAAGGCGTTAAATTATGAAGAAGTAGGATATTATAGAAGTGATGAGGATAATTTTTCTGAAAGCTTTTTCCTTAAAAGGATATAGTCATTCGTATTAAAATAATTGTAAATGCTTTGATTCAGCTTTGTTTCATTTCATGTATAAGACATAAGGTAAGAGCTTAATAACTTATACCGAAGCGCTCTGGAAAAATAATATAATCTAGGATAAAAGATTTTATTTATCAGTGATAGGAGAAAAGTATGCCATCCTCTATGATTCATTTATTAACTGCATATAAATACAATCCAAATGCGAGTATTGATTTTTACATTGGAAATATTGCTCCAGATTCCATAAGAGATAAGGAAATAATTCATTTCAGGCATTATGAGGACAGACTAGTTGCATTAAAAAACCTTACTTTAGATATGGACATAAATTCAGAATATTGTAGAGGAATTATATTGCATTTATTTCTAGACTATCATTGGGATACAGAATCAATAAGAGATTTTAGGCTTAAATGTACACAAGAGGATTGGTATTCTATGTATCGAGAGGAAATCTCTTTAGCAGGATCATGGCTTTTTCATAATGAGAACTTTGGTAAAAGATTGTTTTTAGAAATGAAAGCTCATCCTCTATATAATAATAAAAATATACTTGGAATTAAGGTAGATGAATTAATGGATTTCATATCTCGTAATTATGATTGGCATATGAAGAATAACATAGGACCGTCATTCATATATACACCTACATATATAGATGAATTTACAAGTAAAGTGGTAGTTAGTTTTAAAGATTGGATTAAAAGTTTATCCTAAAATTATTAAATATGGCTAGAATAATAATATAAAAATAGATAAGGAATAAAAGATGAAGCAAAAGAAAACATTTACTTTATTCAATATAAAGTATGCTGCAATTCAAGGATTTTACTGGATGATGTTTTGCTCAGTTATTGGATATGTATCTACCTATTTACTTAATCATGAGTTCAATAATTCACAAATAGGGGCAATCTTAGCGATATCCAATATTGTTGCAGTTATTATACAACCTATCATAGCTGATTTTATTGATAAGCAAAAGAAAATATCAATAATAACAATTATATGTTGCTTATTAACTATAATATTAATGTTATCTATTATATTAACCTTTATAGGTAAAAGCTTTATCGTACTTTGTATGATTATAACACCAATTATTACTGTAATAACTGCCCTACATCCATTAGTAAATTCACTTAGCTTCTTATATGAGAAGGATGGAGTATTGATTAATTTTGGTTTAGCGAGAGGATTTGGGTCCTTATCATATGCAGTAGTATCTATTATTATTGGTAATTTTATAGAGCTATTTTCACCTACCATCATACCCATATTTTATGTTATTACTATATTAGGGATATTAATTTTCGTAAGTACATTTCGATTACCTAAAGTAAGTAATGAGATGAGGATAAAGTCTAATAAAAGAGTAGAGAGTCCAAATAAAGAGAAAACAAGTATTTTGATTTTTATAAAAAAATATAGGAAGTTTATGGTGATGTTATGTGGAGCAGTATTTATCTTATTTGATCATAGC
>JAFAEB010000016.1 GCA_023424235.1 Bacillota bacterium | reverse complement strand
GATTAATGGTATTACTAGCCTAATAAGAAGTAAATCTACAAAAGTTATAAGATACAAGGTCGCCTGATAAAAAACAGTGGACGTAGTAGCACTAGAGCTAAAGGTAACTGCTAAAAAATAGGTTGGTATTAAGGCTTTCATAAAACTAAGTACTGCTTCTAATGCCTCTTTCGCTATTTGGGATGCTCCGACAAAGGAAACGGTTAATATACTAAAAAGCAACAAGTATGATACATAAAAACCAGTTTCTGCAACCTGATTATTCTGAAAGGCAAAGGAAAAATTAGTAAAAACCGCGGCAATTATGGCAACTGATATTAAGCTAGTTAAAATACCTAGATTTGCTTTTATTTCATTCTTTATACCTGTCTTTATATCTTCTAATATTTGTTGAAAGGAAAAGGTACTTCCACCTTGAATCAATTTCATAATATAATCTTTAAAGCTAATTTTATCTTTTGAGCTTAGTACATCATCAATAACATCTTGAATCTCACTATAATCAAAGTCCATATTTTGGTATTCCTCTACATTCACGGCTCTAACTTTTGCAGGGAATATGATATAGATTGTAAGTATAAGAAACAGTGGAATTAATCGCTTTATGCTAACCATTGGTATCCTCCTTATTCATTTGTTACTTATTTATAGCACTAAAAAATCATTTATTGTATCAAGGAGTGCTAATAATATTGGCATACCAGTAGCTAGTATCGTTAATTTACCTACTAATTCAATTTGATTTGCAACAGCAGTATGTCCACAATCCTTACATATGCTTGATGAAAACTCTGCTACATAAGTAATTCCTATGATTTTAAGTAGTATGTTAATGTATGTTTGATTCAGACTTATGTAATTTTGAATTTTTTTTATTGTATTAATTATAATCTCTAATTTACTCACACCTAAATAAAAGATAAGGATGCAACCTACAAGGCTTATAATCAAAGCAAATTCAGGCTTATTGTTCTTAAATAAAACAGTTATTAAGACAACGGTTATACCAATTAAAGCTATTTGTATCAACTCTTACACCTCACTTTACAAAGCGAATAAATTCCTGATTATATCAAAAAGCTCGGATATATATGGAACAATCCAAAAAAGAACTAGGATTAAACCAGCTAATGTTGTTAAAAATGCTTGCTCTTCTCTTCCAGATTGCTTTAGTACTTGGTTTAAGACAGAAACCAATATGCCTACCGCTGCAATTCTAAATATCAGGTTGATAGTCATGTTATCCTCCTTTATGTTTCAACTAAATTTGTATATTAAAGCATTATGATTGTTATAAATATTCCACCCATAATCCCTAATGAACTGTACAAGTATGATTTTTCCTTAACATTTTTGGATAAATCAATGATTTCATCTTCTAACTGGGAAATATACAAATCTAATGTATTCATTTGCATATCCTTGTCTAAATATCCTAAGGTCTCACCTAACGAAATTAACCCATTCCTATCTTTCGTACTAAGAGAGGTTTTATTTAGTTCTTTATCAACAGCCTCTTTCCAAATTTGATAAAATGATAATCCACCTAATTCATGCAGCCTATCTGCTATCACTGATAGAAATTGCCTATATTTTCCCTCATGCCTTATGGATAGAGCTTGTACGGCTTCAGGTAAAGGGGTATTGGCATATCGTATATCACCACGTAGTAGATAAATTAGTTTTTTAAGCTCTTTTAAATCTTTTATTCTAGTTTTTAGCTCACTACTAAAATACCATCCCATACCAGTACAAGAGCTTATAATTAATACGCATCCAAGAATTTTAATTAGTAACAAGATTTCTCCTCCTTTCCCTCATCACTTTAGAATGCTATTTCCTCTAAGATCATATATCTCTTCTAAATGCCCCACCCCATTATTATTACTAAGAAGAATATATCGTTCAAATAGCTTCTCTTCCACTAGTCTTCCTAAAATCGGTTTGCTTTTAATATCTTCGATGGAGTTACCATGCACCGTTGCTATTAATTTACAACCACAATTCATTACATATTCAATTGCTTCTATATCTTCATGAGAACCTACCTCATCTACAGCTATTATTCTTGGAGACATGGAACGAATTAACATTAGCATTCCTTTTGCTTTTGGACAGCAATCTAGTACATCCGTTCTTATACCTAGATCATTCTGAGGTACTCCCATATAACATGCAGCAATCTCAGAACGTTCATCTACTACTGAAACCGTCATACCAGGTCTATCTTTGTCCCCATCGGATAACTGTCTTATTACATCACGCAATAGTGTGGTTTTACCACATCTTGGTGGTGATATAATAAGTGTATGAAATATATCATTACTTTTACTATCAACTATGTATGGTATCACCTTATCTCCGCATCCTTTCATTTGATGGGATAGGCGAATATTGATAAAAGATATGTGTTTAATACTTTTTATCTTATTATCTTCTAAAACTGCTTTTCCAGTTATTCCAATACGGTGTCCACCAATAATAGTAATAAATCCTTGTTTTAGTTCTTCTTCAAAGGCATATAAGGAATAATTACTAATATATTCCATTGTTTCTCTAATCTCATTTTTATTAATATAATATAAATCCTCATCTACACTTACTAACATGGATTCTGAATTTATAAAATATTCTCTATTATCATAGATTACAAGTAAAGGTCCATTTACTCTTAAACGGATTTCTTGCAATTTGTCATAATCAAAGTTCACTTTTCCAAGTAAGGTTCTTAATTTAAGTGAAAATATTTTTAACAGCTCGTCTTTTTTATTCATTCCTTCCCTCCTCCTTTTAAACAATATATGTCCAAGCACGAAAAATATGACCGGATATTTTGATTGAAAAGAATTCTTATATATGATAATCTTTTTAACAATATGAAAGAAACACAGTAAGTAGACCAAGCATATTAATTTTTAATTATATAATTATATTAGTTTCATATAGTAATTTTTTTAACTACTATACTAAAACATGAAATATGAAATTGAATTTTGCTTACTACTAAAACTCAAATGAACTTAGGAGGTATAATTATGGAATACGGATTAATTGGCGAAAAGCTTGGACATAGTTACTCAAAGATTATTCATGAGAAACTATCAGACTATAAATATGAACTAAATCCTTTAAATAAAGAAGAGTTTCATATATTCATGAAAGAAAAAAACTTTAAAGGTATTAATGTAACCATACCTTACAAAGAAGATGTTATACCATATATTGATAAATTAGATGATAATGCTCGTATCATTGGAGCATGTAACACAATTCTTAATAAAGACAACCTGTTATATGGATTTAACACGGATTATAATGGTTTTTTATTTACCCTAGAGCATGAAGGAATTGATGTAAAAAACAAAAAGGTTATTATACTTGGGACCGGCGGTGCATCAAAAGCTGTAATACGAGTGGTTGAACATCTTTGTGCAAAAGAAATAATCATGGTTAAAAATACAGCTACAAATGGTGCAATTACTTATGAAGATTGTTTTAGAAAACATCTAGATGCAAATATAATCGTAAACACGAGTCCTGTTGGTATGTATCCTAATGTTGATAAAAGCCCAATTGATGTATCATTATTTCATACATTAGAGGCTGTAATTGATATAATATACAATCCATTACAAACAAAATTATTACAAGAGAGCAGCTCACTAGGTATTAAGACCGTAAACGGTTTATTAATGCTTGTTGCTCAAGCTGTTTATGCAGCTAGTTACTTTTTAGATGGAAAGATAGATAAAGAATTAATCTTAAAAATTTACTATGAACTAGAAGAAACCTTTAATAATTAATAAAAATTCATACAAATAAGGGCCCACAATCCTGTGAGCCCTTCTATTTTTATTACCTATCCCATTTATCACATAAGGCATTAATTTGATCTGTAAACTTCGCTAGATCTTTATTGGCACCTTGTTCATTATTTTTAATTACAACCATCAAACGTTTACCTGCATTCACAAGACGAGAGTAAACACTTGTTGATATCTTATTCTTATCAGACTTAGTTTGTATTTCAACAATTTCTCCTTGTTTGATACATTCCCCATCTAATAGGTTATATACATCACCACTATAAGGAGCCACTGCATTTAGTCCTAGATCAATTAGATTATCTTTAAAAATCTCACAGATATCCTTATCTCCGTGTACCACAAATACTTTTTCTGGTTTCTTTTTAAATTCTAAAATCCAACGTAATAAACCATTCTTATCTGCATGACCGCTCATACCAGATAACTTATGAATATTTGCTTTTACACTAATAACTTCACCAAATAATTTAACTTCAGGAGCACCATCTAAAATAATACGTCCAAGAGTACCATCCGATTGATGACCTACAAAAAGTATCGTACTTTCTGGTCGCCATAAATTATGCTTTAAATGATGTCTAATTCGGCCAGCTTCACACATACCACTTGCTGCAATAATAACTTTACTTTCTTTATTAAAGTTAATTGCTTTTGATTCATCTACTGTAACAGAGGTAGATAACCCTGGAAATGATATTGGATTAATCCCTTTGTTTACAAGTTCCATTGCTTCATCATCAAAATATCCGTGCATATTCTTCATAAATATATTGGTTACTTCATTGGCTAAAGGACTATCCACGTAAACTTTAAAATTATCATGGCCCTTAACTAAATTATCTTGCTTAATCTTTCTTAAAAAGTATAATAACATTTGTGTTCTACCAACTGCAAAAGAAGGTATAACTACGTTACCACCTTTATCAAAGGTGGATTGTATAATTTTAGCTATTTCACCGATATAGTCTGGTCTTTCTCCATGATTTCTATCACCATAGGTAGACTCCATTACTACATAATCTGCTTCTTCAATATACTTTGGATCATGGATTAATGGTTGATTTAAATTGCCAATATCTCCTGAAAAAACTATTTTTTTGGTAACATTATCTTCTGTAATCCACATCTCAATACTTGCAGAACCAAGTAAATGTCCACAGTCTATAAAACGAAAATCGATTCCATCATATAAGGTTTGGGTACTTTCATACTCATAAGAAATGAAGGAGTTAATCGCACCTAGCGCATCATCTAAGGTATATAATGGAAGAAATGGTTTTTCACCTTTACGTCTTCCTTTGCGATTTTTCCACTCAGCTTCTGACATTTGAATATGAGCACTGTCTTGAAGCATAATTTTACATAGCTGTGCTGTAGCACCCGTAGCATGAATTCTTCCACGAAAACCATTGGCATATAAAAGTGGCAACTTTCCAGCATGATCCATATGTGCATGAGTTAAAATCACGGTATCTATTTCAGCCACAGGTACTGGAATATCTTGATTTTCATACACATCCTGTCCTTGTTCAAGACCACAGTCAATTAATATATGTCTTCCACATGCTTCTAAATAAAAACAACTTCCAGTCACCTCATGGGTTCCACCTAAAAATGTAATTTTCATAATGACCTCTTTTCTTGATATTAGAAGTTACCATACCAATATATAAACTTAATTAGGTTAAATGCTATCTATCTTTTTGATCCATAGAAAAATAATGCAATTGTTCCAGGACCTGAATGTGTTCCAATAACAGGTCCAATATTACTTATAAAAACATCCTTAACATGTAATTCATTTTTTATTAAATCTGCTAAATAGTTAGCATCATCATACGCATCTCCATGACTAATAAAAACAACTTGATCTTTTGGATTGATTACGGTATCTGCCATATGATCAAATAAAGCTTGTATGGATTTTTTACGTCCTCTAACCTTTTCCATAGCAACTAAATGTCCTTCATCATCTACATGAAGAACAGGTTTTATATTTAAGGCAGTTCCAATTGTTGCACTTAATGCACTAACTCTACCACCTCTTTTTAAATGATTTAAGTCATCTACTGTAAACCATTGGCAAAGAGACAACACATTCTCCTCTAACCATTTACTTAACTCATCAAGAGATAAACCTTCTTCTTTTTTCTTTACTGCAGTATACACCAGTAAGCCTTCACCAGCTGAAGCTGCTTTGGTGTCCACACAAAGAATTTTAGCATCTTTAAACTCTTCTAATAATTCTTCACGAGCGATTAAAGATGAATTATAAGTTCCACTTAATCCAGAGGAAAATGAAATGTATAAAATATCATTTCCTTGCTCTAATATTGGTCTAAAGTAATTAAGAAATGTTTCCGTATTTACCAATGAAGTTACAGATTTTTCACCTTTTCGAAGTCTATCATAAAATACCTTTGATTCCATTTCTCTTTCATCTGGATAATGGGTAAAGCTCTCTCCTTCTAATTCAAATGTCATCGGTATTACTTCTATTCCTAATTCTTTTACCATGTCAGCAGAAATATCTGTTGTAGATTCAGTAATAATTACATAATTTTTCATATCTCACCTGTTCCTATTAAATAATATTTTATACCAATTTTATATTATTTTAACACTTCTTACAAGTTATTACAACCTATCCATAAAAATAATTAAAAAGCTTTCATGAATATAATTCAGGAAAGCTTTTATAATAGAACAGTATGAAAGCATACTATTATTTTTAACTTATTATTAAAAAAAATTCATCTAGCCATTGATATAATTAATTAAACCACCAGCTTTTATGATTTTTTGCATAAATTCTGGAAAAGCTTGCCCTGTATAAGTTTTATTTGTTGTAATATTATATATCTTACCACTATCAAAATCAACTTCAATTTCATCCGCGTCTGATATCTCTAAGGCTGCTTCTCTACATTCAATAATTGCTAGTCCTATATTAATACTATTGCGATAAAATATACGTGCAAAAGTCTCTGCTATTACGCAAGAGACGCCTGAAGCTTTAATTGCAATCGGTGCATGCTCTCTTGAAGAACCACAACCGAAATTTTTACCACCTATTATAATATCACCAGGTTTCACTCTTTTAACAAAGTCTTTATCAATATCCTCCATGCAATTTTTTGCCAACTCATTCGGATCGGAGGTATTTAAATATCTTGCTGGAATAATAACATCTGTATCAACATTATCTCCATATTTATGAACATATCCATGTGCCTTCATCTTGCTCCTCCTTTACTTAAAAAGCTCTTCTGGTGATGAGATTTTACCTGTAACTGCACTAGCTGCCGCAACAGCTGGAC
>JAFAEB010000450.1 GCA_023424235.1 Bacillota bacterium | reverse complement strand
CTAACTCATTCACTAACTCAGCAGCTTCCTTATAGGTAGTTAAAGGAATTGGTGTCGATACCGGAAAACCAAACTTTTGACGAATATGATCAATTGCACCTAATATAGTAATTTCCACTGGGGTATTACTTTCTTCTTTTTTAGTAAGGCTATCATTATTAGTCATTAAGTAATCCCTATAGGTACTAGCCATATCTACATAGGAGTCGCTAGCGATAAATTTATATCTTTGCTTTATACTTCCCGTCGGTTTCTTCGCTTCAAAGACTAGAACGGACCTATCCGTTTTCGCTGATACATCAACAAAGGCAGAATGGAGTGTCACATAACCTGCATTCACATAATTATAGCTGTGCCCTCTTCCACTAATATCTGCTTCGATAAATGCATTACTTTGTTTATCTTCTAATATACAGAGCATGGAGTTTCCATTCTTGCTAATACCGAAAACTGGGTATTCAGAAGTAGAGTCATCAATAAGTGCATCTCTTTTTTCTGCATCGTCCCATCCATAAACTTCAGAATAATAGGCATTTTGAGCTATTTTACCATTATTAAATCCAATGATACCTCCATTGCCTTCTGGTACTAATAAATATCCTTCATCTACAGTACTAGCAGCACCAAAATAAGGAAGTACTTTAACTTTTGTTAAAGGATAATCCTCTTTCCATTCCATATCTTCATATGGAAGTTCAACTACTAAATCTTCACCTTCTAGACGATAGATAACTGAGATATTGAAGAGTGGTTTATTATTATCACCACTTTTTGCATATTTCTCACTATCTTCTAGATAATCATCATAGTTGTAACCAGCAGCTTCAAAGATATCTTGTATTTTTACCAACAAATATTCTTGAACATTATCTCTAATTACATAAACCATTTCATTTGCTAAATCTGGGTATTGTTCAAGTAATGCATTCTTATCGTCACTAACACGAAGGTTATTTATATCTAATTTACGATAGTATGAATTAATTTGTCTGATATCTTTATCAGACATATTTACCGAAAATTCATTAAATCTAGATTCTGACATTGCTGGTGGTAATACAAAAACTTTATCAACATCTCCGATTGAGTAATTAACTTTAATGCCATTATCAATTTCTTCAATGGTATAGATTTGCTTATCTACACTTAATTCGAAATTATTAAATAGTGCAGATATACCAATCTGATTTGTATATTCAATAAGTAGTGTCGATTTCAGATACTTTTTTCTCTGGGCATCTGCTTGTGGATCATTCTCACTATCTAATGGATTGGAATTCCACACCGTATTATTTTTTTTGTCCAGAACTTCGAAAAAAGTGGTTTTCGGGTCCAATGTAAATTTTAAGTTATCATTTTCTAGTGAATAGACTTCCTTTTCCTGAATATAGGAGTTGACTTCCAATGTAGTATCAATATCATCTTGTTTTTTACACCCAGTAAAAACAAGGATCAGTGTAAGGACTAAGCCTATTTTTAACAATTGTTTCATTATAGTCCTCCTTATCAGTAAAAACGAAATATTACTTCTTTATATAAAGAAATAAAATATGCCACGGCATCGCTAACTAAACTAAAAAATAATAAAAATACAAATATGATAAACATCATGCCTACGATCGTTGCAACCATTGTTACAATGGCTTTACCAAGGGTATAATCATGTATCATCATCATTGCACTCATAATTAAGATACCACACCAAAAGGTTGCAAATGAATTGATATAAAAATAGAAGGTACCCTCTTGAACTGTCATTAGGTTACTAATAAATATCATTGGCATTTGAATAAGTACGTAAGGTGTTAAGGCATAGCCTATCCCCATATAAATATCCTTCATTGTTCCTTTTCCATTAAAGAGTGTGGTAAGTCCCCAGTTAGCTAAGCATCCAATGAAGATAGGTGCTATAAATCCTAAGATACGCTCAAATATATTTACATACTCCCATGGTACTTTCATAAATAAAAAGCTAGTAAATTGTAATTTAAATATCATTGTTATTACTGCTAAGGTAATGATAATATTAGCTGCTGCTAAAGAACCTCTTTTTTCATGAGTTAAATCCCAAAAACCATCTAGAGGATGGGTAATAACATATAAGGAATAACGTAGTGTCTTACCAATATGTATTAATTTTTCTTTTCTAGCGAGGGTTAATAGTTTCATAACTCTTCCACCTCTCTCTTCATTTTTTTAATTGTACCTATGATTACAGGTGTGAGAGTTACAAGGAAGAATGCAGCAAATATCCATCCAATATTTTCTTCAATCCACTCCTTACGATATAGCTGAAATGCTTTGGAATAATTTTCATCATCAAGCTTAAGTTCAAAATACTCCATCGCTTCTTTATATCTTTCTTGACGTAAGAGATTACGTCCAATACCAATATAAGCTAAATCATAATTACCATTCTGCATAATAACCTTCTCCCAATATCGATGTGATTCATCGTAATTACCGACTTTATATTCACTTAAAGCTCTTTCAATATTCTTACCATACTCTGTATTGGTAAAAAAGGTAATTCCACCAGTTTTAGAGTCCAAGATAAGTAAATCACGGCCTAAATGGTCAATTGCTGTAGGATATTGAAAATAACCCAATTTATTTCCGATACCTCCAAAAGCATATAAGAGATTACCTTGAAAATCATAAGCAAAAATACGTCCACGAGTCCTGTCAAGGGCATAATAGGTATCATTATCAAAAACAGTTATATCAATAAATTTTGATGGACCTGAAACTCCACCTGCATTTCCCCAATAAAGATCACCAATAGGTGGATATTCACCGTTTTTTACAAGGATATCAGTACCCATAGAATTTAGTTTACGAATTGGTTTTGCCTTATCACTTAAAAGCTCATGTTCTTTAAAAACAGATGTTGTTGCATAGATAAATCCGTCTGAATCAAGTGCCATATTGTTATATTCTGTAGGAACGAAATTAGCCATTTGAGCTCTTTGCTCTTTTGTAGCAATTCTTTTCCATAAATAATCAGCCATATTAAACTTAACTTCATTTGCACCAATATAACCACTAAAATCACCAAGTTCATTGTATACAACAAAACCACGGTTATAATTTTTAACTAAGGTAATTAATCTTCCAGACTTATCAACAACTATTTTCATAGGAAGAAAGTCTGCCGATTGATCTACTGTCTCATCAGCTGGACGCTTTAGTTCTTTCACTAATTTATAATTGGAATCCAAATGTAGAACCCTTTGATTATTGGTATCACAGATATAAATGTCGCCCGTTTCTGTTACAAAAACATCTTGTGGGTTTGATAATGTTGTAATATCAGTATCTCCTGTAAATGTATCTAATACAAAATCTACATGATAATCTTCATTCTCATTTATTGAGACTGCAACAATACGGTTATTTCCACTATCACAAATATAAATTTTATTATCTCTAGCATAAATGGATTGTGGATCTTTAAAATCTCCTATTCCAAGTTCATTTCCAGTTAATAACCTAGATGCATAAAATGCATCTGGTGATTCTCTGTAATCACTATAATAATCGTAAATATATGTATATACAGTACTAGTAGCATTTACTCTGGTAGAGGAAAACAGGATACATACCAATAAGCAAAAAATAACGTATATTTTACCTTTTCTTTTCATTGTTTCCTCCTTAATCTTTAATACCGGAACTAGCCATAGTTTCAATGATATTACTCTCTGATACAATGAAGGTTACGATAGGTACAAACATCATTACCAAAGATACTGCAGCACCAACACCTGCTCTTGCTATACCACCACTAAGTATTTGTTGAAGGGCATATGGCAAAGTCTTTAATTCTTCAGAGAAAATAAAGTTTGATGCTTTTGTATTCCATAACCCTTGAACAGATAGAATGATTAGTGTAAGCCAAGCCGGTTTAACCATTGGCATTACAATATTGGTATAAATCTTCCATTCTTTCGCACCATCTATTTTAGCTGCTTCTAAGAGTGTATCAGGTATACCTTCCATATACTGCTTCATTAGGAACAAGCCCATGGGGGAAGCGAATGCTGGTACAATAATTGCTAGAACCGTATCTACCCATCCAAGCTTAGACATAATTAAGTAGTTTGGAATTGCTGTTACGTATCCATTAAACATTAAAGCTAAAATAACAATATTAAAAAATGTTTTACTTCCTGGAAAACTATATTTTGCTAATACATAGGCTCCCATAGATGATATTAATAGGTGCCCTGCAGTTCCTACTACGGTTATAAATGCCGTATTAAATAAATATCTTGAAAATGGCACCCATGATCTACCCATAATTATGAATAAGTCCTGGAAGTTATCCATAGTAGGATTCCTTACAAAAAGTCTTGGTGGATAAACAAATATTTCATCCAGTGGTTTAAATGCACTATTTATTGCATATACCAATGGAAATGCCATAAACAAACCAAATAATACTAACATGAAGTAAATCCCAAAGTCTCCTGCTCTTGATCGATTAGGCTTTCTTCTTTTTAGACGTCTTTTTATTTTCATAGCTTACTCTCCATTTATATGACATTAAGTTCCAACACGGCGTAACAATGCTTGAATAACTTTGTTACATAAGATCATAGTAACAAATAATAGTGTTGCTATAGCAGACGCATAACCCATCTCAAATCGAATAGAACCATAATCAATTAAGTGAGTAACAACTGTTTGCGTCGCATAATCCGTACTTGGAAATCCAGTTAAGTTAATTGGAACATCTGCTATTCCAAAGGATTGTGTAATTGTCATAACGGCACCAAATAAAAGCATTGGCTTCATACTTGGTAGTGTTATGTACCATAACTCCTGCCATCTATTCTTAATTCCATCAATGTAACCAGCTTCATATTGAGCTTGATCAACACCTTGGAGACCCGCTACAAAAGCTAGGAACCCTGTTCCAAGACTCATCCATAAGGTAACAATAAGTACTACTGTTAGCATATATTGAGGGTTGATTAGCCATAGGATTGGTTGATTAATGATTCCTAGTTCGATCAAAAAGGCATTAATATATCCGTAGGCATCTCCTGAAAACATGATTGACCAAATTAAATAAACTTGACCTGATATGGTTGGTGCATAAAAGATAACAACTGCAAATGCACGTAAGTGGCGTGGTAACTCATTAATAAACCATGCAAACAAAAAGGCTGCTAAATATCCGATTGGGCCAGTTATTGCTGCTAATAAAAATGTATTCTTTACTGCGATCAAAAAGATATCATCCGCTAAAATTAAATTTATGTAATTTTGAATACCAATAAATTTTGGTGGCTCTAAAACATTGAAGTAAGTAAAGCTTAATACTAAAGATGTTATTACTGGCACGATGTAAAATAGAGCAAACAAAATTGCATAAGGGGCAAGAAATAGATAATAGGTTTTTGAAAGCTTTGCTTTCTTCCATGCTATTGATGCATCTCTTTTTTTCTTTTTCATATATTTTTTTAAAAATGTTAGCATAATTCCTCCTATCTATTATCCAATCCAAATTCAAGCCTCTTTTTCTCAATTTCCTCATTAATCGTTCTTGAATAATCTAATATAGTTTCACGAGGATCTTCATTGGCATTAATAACTTTTCTTACAGCATTAAGTATATGACGTCCAGTATAATAACCACCCGCTACTTCTCTATATCCAACAGCCCACTCTCTTTGCCCTCTTAGTACATCCATCTGACTACTGCTCCAAGCTAATTGCTCAAAAGCTTTGGTGTTGGCTGTAGCATATCTTGCTGCTGCACCCATAACGCTTTCCATTTCGATACCAAACCTTAATTGAGTCTCAGCACTAGACCACCACTTTAAGAATACCCAAGCTTTATCTTTCACTGACTCATCCTCTTGTTTTAAGAGCATAGAACATAATCCTGTGGTATGAATGGAGCGATCTATGGTTCCATCTTCTTTTAATACCCCTGGTATCATTGCAAAATCCCACAAACCTCTAATTTCAGGAGCAAACACTGCTAGGGTATTAAACATATTGTAATCTTGAATACCCATCGGCATCTCACCAGAACGGAAACGATTTGGGAAATCATAAACAAGTGGGAGTTTATATTGGGTAAATAGGTTGGTATAGGTATCAAAAGCTGCAATTCCACTTTCTGAACTAATTAAAGTTTTTGTACCTATTTCATCATATAAAACTCCACCATTTTGATAGTGCATTCCTAATAATACAGAAAATTCTCCGGATGGAACTGCTACTGTCATATTCTTTTGTTGTATTACAGGAAGAATATTAACAAAATCATCCCAAGTATCTGGAACTTTTATTTCTAATTCCTCAAAGATATCGGTACGGTAGAATAAAACATTAAAGTTTTGTGTCTCTGGTATTGCATAAATACCATTTTCAAATCGATATGGTTCATAGGAGCTTTCATGATACTCACTCAAAACTTCCTTATAATCATTAAACTGTGTAATGTCTTCAACTGCATTACGAAGTGCATAGTTAACAGGTTCTCCTTGGCCGGCAGATATTACAACATCTGGTCCTGTTCCTGATATAACAGCATTAAGCAGGGTAGCCGGTTCTACTAACTTAACATTAACGTAAATGTTATTATTCGGTGTAAAGGTATCGTCAATCATGGTTTTTAAAATAGTACTTTGATCTCGACCTGTTAAGATCCAAACCTCTATTGATTCTTCTTCCGCATGTATATTACCAACTGCATTATAATCTTCGGTAAAGGAAGCTACGAATGATCTTATCTCATGAATGGTCTTATCAAAGGCTGTCGCCTTTACTTTATCAGGCTTTTCTTCTAAACCAGTTATTGTAATATAATCAATATCAAGTGGTGCTTCACTTAAAGATAAGATAGCGGTACCAAATGCACTAATATTTTCCTTAAAGTTAACAAAAATTTGAGGAATTTTATGTGGTGCTTTTACAAACTTCTCTAACTGCTCCGCTAAGGTTTGAACTGTACCAGCTTGATTACCCTTTTGTCCAGAATATTCAACTAAATCATCAATTATTTTAAATAATCGTTTACTTTCAATTCTCATTCCTTCAATTACTTCAGGATAAGTAGTTTCAATCTTATAATCACGATACTTATCTGGATTTGAACCTGTAAGAACTAATATTTTACGATACATTTCATTTAGTCTGTAAACAGATTCATCCATCTCATTTAAGATATTACCTAAATCACCAAGTGTAACTTCCATTCGAATGGTATGCTCACCTTCGGTTAAGTAAAAATCATATGGATTGCCTTCATTATCTGCTAAGGTAACTGATTCCCATTCATTACTAAATTTAAAACTTACTTGTTCCATTTCCTTAAATGGTAGTTCACCGTCAAGATATACCGCTCTTGTTGATACAAAGCCACGGTTATAATTTTGTCTACCCTTTACTGTAATATTATAAATTCCATCCTCTGGTACACTAAATTTCCATTCAATCCATTGACCTGGAACTCGATAAGCATTACCACCAATCATATTAAGTCGTATCTTTGAAACACTATATGGTTCTGTGTTTGGAGCCGATCTATCATAAATTGCATATAGGGATGGAGCAGAGCGAAGAGTTGAATCTTCTCCTTGAACTACTTCTTTATAATTTAATGCTAGCTCGGATGCTGTGTTGTTTGGTAGGCTTTCTTTATATGTACTATAATGAATTCTTTCCTTTACAGCTGTAAAGGTTAGGTCATTAATTGCTAAAGGTTCATTTACTACTTCTAAAGCAACCTTATTCATTCCTTCTTCTAAGTAAAACATATAAGGCTCTGAATAATATCCTCTGTCGTCCTTGAAGTAGGTACTAGTCCAAGAAGGAGCTTCCACCTGACTTGGTCTAATGTCATTCCCTTGATTATCCTTACGTACTTCCCCTTTGTTGGTCCACATTCTCGTAAGACTTAAAGCATCCGCTCCAAAGAAAGGGATTTCACCATTGATATATAACTTTCTTTC
>JAFAEB010000297.1 GCA_023424235.1 Bacillota bacterium | reverse complement strand
GTTTACGGGTGAGCCAGTCAATAAGGGCAAAAAATAAAACCCTTTAGGGTTAGCCCGAGAAAGTAGTGCGGCTGGTGAATCATTCAATGCGTCTTTAGACGCAAGCAGGGAAAAGCCCCTTATAGGGGCAAATCAAGCCACCAGCTAAGCTGGTGGTCTTGACTATGTTAGTAAATAGCATAAAACTTATTTATTTATACTTCCAATTATGATATTATGGTATTAATTAGGTGAACCAAAATTTGTAAGGAGTGGTTGGTGCGTGGATAAAGATAGAAATTGGACAGTAAAAAAGCATTCTTGCAGATGATATAACAGGGGGCAATTCTACCTTACGCACCGTATCAATATGGAAATTGATTATCGTCCATAATATGGTTTATATTGTTTTAATTGTGATGAATATTTTTTAACTCATTTAGATATTGGACACTAACGAGCATTTCATGACAGGATGACTAATAGCTTTTATGTAATAATTATCCCAAGGAGGATGTGTAAAATATGGATTGGATACAGAGCATACAACATGGGCTAAATTATATTGAGAGTCATCTATTGGATGAGGAATTAGACAACAATAGCGTCGCAAGACATTCATACTCGTCAAACTCTAATTTTCAACGTACATTCAGTATAGTTACAGGAGTGACGATTGCTGATTACATACGTTGCCGTAGGCTGACGCTCGCCGGTGAAGAATTAACTAAAACGCACTCAAAGGTCATAGATGTTGCACTAAAATACAGGTATGATTCACCAGAAAGTTTCACAAAAGCATTTACAAGGTTCCATGGTATAACACCGTCTGAAGCCAGACGAGGTTCAAACAGTCTTAAATATTTTGCTCCCATCTTCCTTAGAATTGAAGTACGAGGAGGACTAAATATGAACACAAAAATGATTCCGCACATTCCTAAAATTTTTTTTAATAGAGGTGGAGAAAACTACCACTTTAACAGTGCGGTAAGGTATGTAATGGACTCAATTGGTGAAATGAAATTAGCTGATTATTCATTGATAGCGGGTATTACGGGTGATATTTTGCTTCAATTTTATTCATTAAAAAGTTTTAAGGGTGATAGTGCATCCGATTATTATTTAGGGCTTAATCAATTTCCAAGTGTATTTGAAAAGCTAGGTTACTCTGCAGAAGCAATATCAATTCACGAACTTCTAACAGAGAAAGAAAAGATAATAAACAGGATTACTGCAAGTATTGACAAGGGTGTACCTGTTATACTATATCACGGAGGACCTCCGGGAGTTATAGTTGGTTATGAGGGTGATGGTAATACATTACTGTATTTACGCGAAAACATGACAGAACCGGAACAGTTGCTTCTGGATGAAATGACGTTTATAAATGAAGATTATAGAAAAAAGGGATGGGTAGTTATAGGGAATAAAGTCCGTGAGGTGTCATTAAAGCAAATGTACCGTGAAGCTATCATTCAATTACCAAAATTGTTAACTATGAAAACGAATGAATATGTATTCGGAGCAGAAGCATTTCGTATGTGGGCAAATGAAATTGAAAGTGGTAAATTCGATAATGTTAACATTGATTTTTTCTCATATGAAGTATATGTTTTGAATTTAGCCACCAATAGCGGAGGTAGTCAAGAGTTTCTTGAAAAAGCACAAGAATTGAATCCAGATTTCACTTTTTTAGAGGATGTGCGTAAACAGTATCGCATTACTAACTATCTGTGGAATGGCGGTTATTGGATAAAGGATGTTCACTCTGCTGAAGAACGAGAAGAAATGAAGCAATTATTTGGTGATTATAGTCTTGAAACGTTAGGTGGTGCTTTTGGCTGTAAACATGAAACATTACAAGATACCAAAAAGCGCGTTCTCATCGTGAAGCAAATCCGCAGATTGGCATATTGCATGGATGAAGTTGTGCGGATTATAAATATAAATTTGCTAAAAAAATAAAGCAGTTAATTGTGTTGGGTGCAAAAAATGTGAGTATCAAAGCAATATTGAGAATTTTGAGGCTGTCAACCTATGTAACTTGAGCTATAGCAATTTCGTAACGGAAGATTCAAGATGTCTTCGATTTATTATAAAGAAGCGAGACATCTCAGGTGAAGATATCGTTCGTAATGCAGTTTATAAAATGTCTTATTGGTTGACCTTACCAGAGAAAAACGGTATGTTATTTGGAGCACAAGCATTTAATGCATGGGCAGATGATATTGAAAATGGACGCTTCGTGACCGAGAAGGATTTGTGGGCGAATTATTGCGTCTATGTATCCAACTTAGCAACAAATGCTGGAAATTCAGGCAATGAACCTTATCTTATTAAGAAGTTTGCTGGGATAGAACCTCAATATATTGAAATGTGTAATCAAATACTAGCTCAGTATGTAAAAATGAGCAATCAGCCTGAAGGAGTATGGAAAGCTCTAGAAGAACTAGGTGCCGGGTTTAATGTAAATCATGAAGTTATGAGAGATAAAGAAAAATGCTCGCAAATTGCTTCTAGAATACGTGAAGCAGCCGATTGCTTAGATAAGGTTGTGAAGATATTAAAGGATAACTTGTTTATTGCTTGTTAAGTAGGAATATGTGGAGGTAATACTACATGATATATCTTAGAGAAGCATCAGAAGATGAAATGATTTTAGAATTTCTTAGAGGTGAAATTAAATCTAAAAGATTTCAATCACAAATAATGGAAGTATTAAATAATCAAAAGGAAAGTACCCAGATAATTCAAAAAGCTGATTTGAATAATATAGTTGAGAATGAAAAGCGTAAAGACATTTTACGAATCTTTCGTGGATACGGAAGTAATACTCATTTATTTGAAAACTTTCCCGACATATCTAGATGGATTTTTGCTGAGTGTACATGTGAAGATATTGATAAAATACACTATATTAATTATAGTTATTGGAACGAGTTATCAAAATATACAAGCTCACCATTAATTGCCGCAGAAACTATTCGAGAAGGTATTGAAATATATGGAATCTCAAATTCCAGTTCTATTAGTGGGGAGGAATATCTAGAAAAAGGTGGTACTTTTCCCCCTATAATTCTATTAACATCAGATGACCATAATTATATCATTTTAGAAGGCCATTCTAGAATGACTGTTTATGGTTTAGCTCCAAAATATTTTAAGAGTAGTAAATGCTACATTGGTATATGTGAAGAGAGAGCATTACTTAAATGGAATAGCTAAATTAATGATATATAAGGGTATGAGCATTTGTAGAGTTTAGAACAAAGTAAACGAATCATTGTTTTACAAATTCCATCTAATACTATATGATCTATACAAGGTAGCTGCCAAATAAATTGGAAGGTGATAGCATGAATTCAATAGGTGATAGAATTACTATAAATAGACAAAATAAGCAAATGACTCAAGAAGAGTTTGCATCAAGACTTGGGGTGACTCCGCAAGCAGTATCAAAATGGGAAAGAGGACAAGGTTTACCTGATGTTACATTGTTAGAGGGCATTTGCACGGTACTATCAATAGATGCAAATATGCTTTTAGGATTTAATGTACCTAAAAACGTGGTTGAAAATAATGACCTATCAATGCAGTTAGAAATTCAAAAGAATATGATTTCCGAACCGCTATTGATTGAATTTGGAATAGGTCTAGTAGAGGCTTTTATAGAAGGTCTGAAGACGAATTTTGTTAACGAACAACGCAAGAAACTAGTAGAAGAAAAAGGAATGTTAATGCCGGTACTTCGTATTAAAGACAATATCCATCTGCAGGAAAATGAATATCAAATAAAGTCCTATGATAAAGTACTTAAAAGGGGAACAATTGATACAACAGAAGACAATATTTTTCAAGATTTGATAATTATTGCAGCGAAGGAATGTGAAAAAAATTATTCTAATATTATAAATAAGCAATTAGTTAAGTTAATGATGGATAATATTAAATCAATGTATCCAGGTGAAATTGATGGACTAATTCCTGAAAAGATTAATTATTTAATGATATTAGATATTATGAATGAAATAATAAAAAGAAATGGGAATATTAGAAATCTAATAAAAATAGTAGAAATAGTTGAAAAAGAATATTTGCTAAATAACAATATGAATATAAATGATATTGTAGAAAAAATATTAGTAATTTTATAGATTGACTAGGTATTTAAATTATTTATGAGCAAACCAAATAGTACATTGAATAATTTTACCCACTTCAAAAGGCACATGCTGTAATCATGTAGATGTGATTATAGTATGTGCTTTTTAATATTGGGATAATAACATGAACATGGAACAATATCATGTTCATTAGGATAAATAAGAGTAAACGGTTATTATTATAGCTAGAGAATGATCCATTTACCAATTATACACTCCTCCAATATTGACTGCCTTTAATTGGTAACATATAATATAAATGGAATGTTTGATTATAATCACCATCATAATTTAGTATTTTATATAACAATTAATTTGAGTTGGAGGAATAGATTTGAATATAGAATTAAAAGAATTGAAAATGGATAGTTTTGATGTCATCACAGATTTTTTTGTGGGTGTATTTTCAAATGAGCCATGGAATGATGATTGGAGTGATAAAAGTCAACTTCATGCTTATATGACGGAATTAATTGATAATAGAAATTCATTGGTATTTGGACTATTTATAGATAATAATATAGTAGGGCTCTCTATGGGTTACGTAAAACATTGGTATGAGGGTACAGAATACGTCATAAATGAATTTTGCGTCAAAACAGAAAAACAAGGACAAGGGTTAGGATCAATATTCATAGAATTAATTGATGGAAGCATTAAAAAAAGAGGAATCAATACTATTTTTCTTCTAACGGACCGAAATGTTCCTGCATATGACTTTTATAAAAAAAATGGATTTACTGAATTAGAGAGTAATGTTGCATTTTATAGAAATTAATTGCTTAATAAGCTTATCTAGTTGCAATGGAAGTGTTAATTTACAGTAAATAAAAAAAGGGAGAGATTATATGAAACATGATAGCTCAACAATTTCTTGGAGTCAGCTTGGTACAGAATGGTTTGAATTGGCTCAAAAAGGTGAAAGTAGGATGTTCTTTGTAATTTACTAAGAGGTCGTGATGCTAAGGACTGGGAGATAGACAGACCAGATGCAGATGAAATGGGAATGTTATTTACAGTAGCGAATGCACTTATGCTTCGTAATAAGTTAAGTAAAATCGGGATCAATTCCAAGGTCATGACACCAATGTTATTAGCAGGAATTACAGATATATATAATAGGAAAGATGCTATAAAATTATTAGAAGATAATTATGTAATTATATTTGGTGGGGGAATAGGGAATCCATTTGTTTCAACCGATTATCCAGCAGTACAAAGAACAATAGAAATAGATGCAGATATGCTATTTATGGCAAAGAATGTAGATGGTATATATGACTCAGACCCTAATATAAATAATAATGCCAAGCGATATCAACAATTAAGTTATGATACTTGTGTATCAAGAAAAATTAAAGCATGTGATACAGCTGCATTTATATTAGCAGAGGAATTTGCTTTAACGATGCATATATATGATGGAAAAGATAAAAATGCCATATCTCATATTCTTGAAGGTAAGAATATTGGTACCGTAATAAAGAAAAAGTGTGAAGATGTATTTTATTAAGAGCGTCTATAATAGAGTAATTAAAATATTATATGCCATTGTAGGTGGATTATATAGTAGATATGTAAATGCATTATCAGAAGTATTTGGTGCTTAAGGGAAGTCAGATGATCATCAAAGTATGTTACTTAGATACACAGCTATTGATTTAAAGCAAAAATATCCTGAAATTGAATGCTTTATGTTTATAATAGAGGTAAATGATGCAAATTTTATAAAAGCAGCACAAGAAGTTGGCTTTGAATATAAAAGTAGATATTGTTGTTGGGCAAATGCAATTGAGTAGTTGTATTTGAAACATAAAATATATTAACAGAAGCAGAAGGAATATAAATATAAATATAAATATAAATATGAATATGAATATGAATATAAATGTGAATGTAGCAATTAATAAATTTTCTGAGTCAGATTATGAGCAAGCAAGAGAGATATTGATTTTAGAGAACGTAGATGAAGCGTTATTGACAGCAATTAATAATAAAGAGAATAATCTATATACGATAAGTAATAATAATCATTATGTAGGTGTTTTACAATTGAACGAAAGGGAAAAATCCTTTCTTTATATATTTATATTCCCATTATACCGTAGAAATGGTATTGGTACTCAGGTGGTCCAACTTTGTGAAAAAAAACTTAAAATTGTAAATGCGAATCAGATTATGACTACATATCGAAGTACAGATAATGAAGCAAAGCACTTCGCTAATAAACGTGGATACGTAAGACAATTTTCATCAGAGTGTATGAAATATTCTGGAGGTAAATTTGAAATCACAGAGTTACCTGTTAGAGGGTACTGTGATAAGGATTATTCTGCTGCACATGAAATGTACGCAAGGGCATTTCATGAAATGCGTGTACGTGTGGGTGATTTTCCGAATTCAATAATAGAAGAACCTAATGATAACATGCGTAATCATTGGGCAAAAACATCGGATGAGCGTTTTGTTTATATTATGAATAATGAAATAGTAGGATATGCACACGTTGAAGGTAATGAGATAGGAAGCATATCTATAAAACCAGAAATGCAAGGCAAAGGAATAGGAAGAGATTTTGTAAAGTATATCTGCAATAAATTACTAGATGATGGTAAGTATCCTATTATCCTTTATTGTGTAGTAGGAAATTGGGCAAAAAATCTTTATACTAGTTTAGGTTTTCAAGAAGTGTATGTTTCTGATTTTGCTATAAAATACATATTTTAAACAATCTAATCCGTGAATCATATAACATGGAATATATATCACCAATTCCGTATTTAGAAATAGATAAATATAAATAAAATTAAAGGAATAGCTATTAATCTTAACTTAAAGTTAAGTACTCATCCTATTTTTTATATGGTTTCTACTGGCAATAGTAACTATAATTAGCTTATCAACGTTGAATATAAAATTTAAGGAGAGATTTATGCTAGATTCAAAAAAGGTAGGAATTAAAATAGCAACACTACGAAAAAGTATAGGTTTACCACAGGAAAAACTCGCAGAAATTCTTTATATTTCACCACAAGCGATTAGTAAGTGGGAAAATGGACACACTTTGCCAGAAACCTCCTTGTTACCTGTATTAGCTCAAATTTTTGGATGCTCCATTGATGATATAATAATGCCAGCTTATTCTTTTGATGAAAAAATAGAAGTAGAAAAACCTAATCTACTAGAACAACAGGCAGAGTATATAGCCAAATATGTTATGGAAAAAATGGATAGTAAGAAAGTTTCAAAAGTTGAACTAGGGTTAGAGAATGATATTATTATAGATTCCGTATATAAAGCATATCCTAACATAGGTTACTGTACAGTTACTAAAAGTAAGCCTGTAAAAAAAGATGGTATATCTATTATAAATATTATCATTTCATCTTCTCAAAAAGAATTTAAATTGATTGAGAAAATTTACGGTAGAAATAAACAAGAAATGTATAGGTTAAATCTGCTCAAAGAGCATACTATGTTAATTCCTAGAGTATATCATATAGATATTGATAAAAATATCCTTCTTATGGATGATTTATCAAATGATTATATACAAGGATTTGATTTTGATGAATCAAATGAAAATGGAGAGATAATAAGACAGAATTATAATACAATCTTATCTACTTTAGCAAATTTACATTCTGCATTCTGGGAAAACTATAAAATACTTGATGAACTTCCACTTGATTGGAGATTAGAATCAAAAGAAAATTTACTTTCCCATATAAGTGGTATGGAAAAAGATTTCAAAAAGTATAAAAGAAATGAGGAATTGGGAAAGATTCCAAAAGTATGGATGCATTTTGAGAATAATATAGATCATCAAAAACTTGATTGTTATACAAATGCGATTCAATTTTTAAAAGAGGAATATCCTAAAATTATTGAATCAAGATTTAAAACTAGAAAGAATATAACAATAAATCATGGTGATTTTCATCCAGGTCAAACTTTTATTTCAAAAACACAGGATAGAGATGTTAAATTCGTAGGACTACAAGCAGTGAGAGTAGGTTTATGTACTGAGGATTTAGCTATGCTATTAGCGCTTCATATAGAATCAGATTACAAAAGTGCAAAGCCTTTACTGGATTATTATTACCAATGCCTTACTAAGCATATTAATGATTATTCATATGAGGAATTTTTATGTGATTACAAGATTTCTGTAGCAGAGAATATGTTTTTTACCATTAAATTAATTAATAGTGGAATCTATGATTTTAAGATGAGAGACAATGCAATAAAAGCTTACGAGACTTTATTTCGTTAACAAGAAGGTGTATTAAAATAAAAGAAAAAACTACCACTGTAAATTGGATGTTTATTAATAACTCGCTAATTCTTGAAACCAAGTGTTAGCGAGTTTTCTATATGTTTTATAATTGTAGTAAATTATATATATCATATACATTTCTTACATTGACTTCCTTTATTTGGATGGATTATAATCAAATTGAGCAATTAATATAATCTTATATAAAGAAAGTGTGGTGTAATCCATGAAAAAATTTCTATTCTTAATAATTTTACTAACTTTAATTACTGCTTGTTCTAAAAAAGAATATATATTATTGCAAGATATACCTGATAATTATAGTCTTAAGGATGCAAAAGCTGATAAATGTGTTGTATTTGAAAATAGTGATATAACATCTGGTAAGTCAATTTGGGATTCATTTGTTAAGACAACTAGTGAAGGGAAAGTATCTGCCGTTAGACTAGGATATTATTATACTCTTGATGACCCATCTCGTTATTCCAAAGAGTATTATGATGAAATAAAAGATGATTATCCAGTTCTTTATATGCAGGACTTAAGTTTTGATGGCAATAAATATTTTATTGAGTTTATAGAGGATGGACAACTGCGTTCTAAAGAATATAGTTACTTAATGAAATATGATGGTAAACCTAAAAGTCCTAGTGCCACCTTCGCAGAATATACATTTTATGTTTTAGTTGATGATAATACTGTTACATGGGATGAAATAGAACGAGGAATGTTGAGTTCAAAACTGGGTGATGCAATCGACCATGTTAAAGTGTACTCGGATTATATATGGAAGTAATAACTACTACTTATAAAATATAGAATTTATACTGATATGATGAGTAATGATCATATCGGATTAAATAAATATAATAGAGCGTAAAGAAAGGATCTACTTAAAATGATATTAAAAAACGAAAAACAGATTGATGTAATTACATACGATGATGTTAGTTTTGAAATCGTAGAACGTCCAGAAGTCCTTTGGGTAGGAAAGATTGCTTTTGCTCCAGATTTAACAGATGAACCAGATATTGGTAAATTACTAAAAGAGTATCAAGAGCTTATTCCTGTTGAGAAAAAGGAACTCATTAATCCAGAATGGGATGCAGCAATTAGTATTGATTATTGGAAAGGCAGTAGTGCACCTCGTGGTATGATGTTCGGATCAGAAACATATTCAGAAGAGCAAGCTGATTGTTATGATATTTTTAAGATGCCATCTACACTATTTATGCGTGTGCTTAATAGTAAGGATGCTGCAAGACTTTTAGGGAAAGAAAACTGTGAAAATTGGGAACTATTCGAATTTATGAAGAGGACAGTTCTACCTGAACATAGTTATAAATTTAACGAAAATGGAGCTCAGGAGATTGAGTATTACCATCATAGTAGTGGTACTTGTTATGCTTATGTTCCTGTAGTAAAAATGGATTAGTGTGATTATTTGTAAAAGGTGAAGGTTTAATATTAGTTTCATGAAAAAATAATGAATCATTTACTATCAGATTTGCAATTAGACAGATTGACCAAAATTTGTGATACATATGGTTATACTTTAATTATTACAGCTGATCATGGAAATGCAGATGAGATGCTTGAACTTAATAAAGATGGGACATCTCATATTAAAACAGCACATTCATTAAATAAGGTTATATTTATTATTTATGATAATAATAAAAAATATGTTTTAAAAGCAGGTCATTTTGGTTTAGCCAATGTAGCACCAACAATAGCAAAAATATTTCAACTAGAAATACCAAAAGATTGGGAAGAAAGCATGATTTAATTCTTGGAGGAGATATGAAATTAGAGATTGGGGCAATCGGTATGAAAATTGCTTATGTAATTGACCCAGAAGGAAATCAAATAGAAGTTTGTTGTCCTTTGGATGAGAATTAAGTTCGCGACATGTATTTATACGTCAGAAGTCAATAAAAAATAAAGTATGAAAAGAGGACATAATGATATACTTTGAATCAGGTAATTTAATTATAAGAGATATGGAATCAGAGGATGCAAAGATTTTCTACAACACTTATTTGTCATATGGTTGGCATCCATCTCTGGACACCCATATTGGATATTTTAATGAGCAAATAGAAAATAATAGAAAAGTATTTGTTGCAGTACATGATGGTAATGTTGCAGGTATCTGTACACTTGTTTTGAATCCACAGGAAGGACCTTTTGGTAATAAGAATATACCTGAAATTGTTGATTTGAGTGTTTTTATTGACAAGCATAATAAAGGAATTGGGAATAAACTTCTTGATGTTGCGGAAGAAGAAGCAGCTAAATTGAGTGATATGGTATATCTAGCAGTTGGTGTACATTCAGGATATGGTGCAGCACATAGAATATACATAAAAAGAGGATACATGCCTGACGGTTCGGGTGTTTGGTATCAGGGCAAGCAATTAGAACAATATGCGGATTGCCGAAATGATGATGATTTACTATTATTTTTATCTAAAAAGTTAAGATAAATCATAGGAGGATGAATATGGAGACTTTAATTACGGATAGACTAATTCTAAGAG
>JAFAEB010000271.1 GCA_023424235.1 Bacillota bacterium | reverse complement strand
AGATTGGATAATAGATTAATTTTAACAACTAATTCAAGTAAATATCCTATTTTTATTCAGCGTGACTAATTCAGGTTTATTTATTTTTTATTTATTTATTTTATTTTGTATTTCAATAAGATTATCTTCTAGTGTTGTAAGCAACTGAATTCTTTCATAATAAAAGACTTACCGAAGTAAGTCTTTTATGTAAGCTTATATTATAACTACATTATAGTTAAGCTTCTAATTCATTATCCCATGCTAACTTTATTTTTTCAACAAAAACATTAATTGGATGTGCACCAGAAATAACATATTTTTCATTGATTCTTATATATGGTACTCCGTTGATACCTAATTTATTAGCAAGGTTTTCATCATACCTTACCTCATCTTCATAACTTCTTTTATCTTCTAAAACTTTAATAACTTCATTTCTATCTAAACCAACACTCATAGCGAAATCTGCAAGAGTTTCATAATCACTTATTAATAGAGAATTAATAAAATACCCTTCCATGATTTTTTCAACTATCTCTTTTTCTTTTCCAAACGTTTTCGCATATTTAGCCAGTCTATGTGCATCAAAGGTATTGGTATACTTCATTTCATCAAAATTATACTTTAAACCAACTTTCATCGCTGCTTCTCCAACTCGTTCATTGGCTTTTTTCGCTTCTGCAAGACTCATACCATACTTATTTGCTAATAAATTATGAATACTTGTACCATCATAAGGTTTCTGATTTGGTGCAAGTTCAAAACTTCTATATTCTATTTCTACTTTATCAATAAGTTGTAATTGATTTAATGCATATTCTAAGTGACGTTTCCCTAAATAGCAAAAAGGGCATACAAAATCAGACCATATTTCAATTTTCATTTTAATCTCCATTCCGCTTATTTATACCCAAAGCAAGGTATCAGCATAATTTTCACATATACACTCTAAAACTAATCTTTGTCAAAGTCTTTTTAGTTAGTAATTTAGTTAAACACTTTCATTATATACTAATTTATCAACCTTAACAATATCTTAAGTTGATAATAATTATTAATAATTTTTCTTAATATCAAACTTAACAAATAAGTTTAACGCACGATAAAATAGTAAGAACATATAATACCATATAAGATAATAGGAGCAAATTGTATGATAAATGAATCTATGGACTCTACCTCTGTTAATATTATGACCGTAACTGGAACAGGTCAAATTTCAGTCGTTCCTGACTTAGCAATTCTTCGCTTAGGAGTTCAAACCATAGGAAATAACCTTGTAAAACTTCAAAATGATAATGCAAGAATTAGTCAAGATATTATAGATGCACTTAATAATTATAATATAACTGATATAAGAACATATCAATATACAGTAGAAAAACTTTATGAATACTCAAATGGTAATCAAATTGATAAAGGATATTCTATACGTAACATACTTGAAATTAAAACACAAGACCTTAGTCAAGTAGGCAATATAATTGATTCTGCTGTAAAAAGTGGTGGTAATATCATAGATCTAGTTGAATTTGATGTATCAGATCCAAATTCTTATTATCTAGTAGCTCTTGACCTTGCAATTAACAACGCCGTTCAAAAAGCTACTGTAATCGTTAATAGCTTAGGAGTTGAAACCACACCTGTCCCTATTCGTCTCGACGAAATTAGTACGGTTCCTCAACCATATGTTAATTTTGCCAGACGTGAAGGTGGGTTTGCTACTCCAATTGAAGCTGGAAGTAAAGAAATAATTGCAAATGTTAGTATGAAATTTTTATACTAAACACGATTATTCATTGTCATACATTTCTGGATATACAATTAAATCCCTAAAGACATTTGTTAATCTTTAGGGATTTAATGTATTTATTGTTTGTTCCTAATGATTGTTTTAATGATTGTTTTAATGATTGTTTTAATGATTGTTCTTGTTAATTATTTAAAACTATCTTCATCCATTTTTATAAATTCTAACAAGGTATCAGCAAATTGTTTACCAATATAATTACGATTGTTTGGAGTTTTCTCTAAATATTCCTTTCGTATTAGCTCTCCAACACGTTTTATTTCCTCTTTTAAATCATTTGCAGATAATCTCATAGCACCTTGTCCCATAATTATTAATTGTTCCATTGCATCCGATGTAGCAACCGTTACCTTATATTTTTGCTTTTTTGATATTTCTTGTGTGAATTTCTCAATATAAGCATCCGCGGTTTCAGCTTCTTTTGTATATACAACATGTATATTATGGTACTCACTTACTGAACCGATGCCACCTTTTACTTTATATGCATCAAAAACAACAATTAATTGGCAATTTTTAAAACCTTGATAATTACAGAGGATATCCATTAGCTTATACCTAGCAGCATCAATATTCTCTTTTGCTAATTCATTCAGCTCTTTCCATGCAAATATAATGTTATAGCCATCTACAAGTAGATAGTCTTTTGTTATCACATCGAGATGTTTATCAATATTATTCTTATCAATTATCTCTTTACTCTTAATCTTTTTTTCATATCCCAATCCACCTTGGCTTGGGATATGCTTTTGCTTAATTGGTCCAAATGTACGAACAAATATATCTTCTAATTCCTTATCTTCTTTAAGTGTTCCCTTATAGGAATTTCTTCTTATATCAGCTTGTCCTTTCATATCTTTTGGCTTACTCTCTTTTGATTTGCCATCAATATAGAAGTTATTCCTATCTCTCTTCTCTGTGCTATTTAGCTCCAAATTCTTTTCTCTATGGATATCCTCTCTTGGTTTAAATCCGCTATCAAGATGTTTATAATCATCTACTCTGTCCCATTCCACTACAAATCCAGCTCCATGAGAACAGAATACAGAACTCGTAGGATTATCCAAATCTCGTTCACTATCATAATTAAATTCTTGTACTACTTCATCCTCATTATGACATGGTTCATACCCTTTTAAGCTCGTAAATAATTTACCTCTACCCTTTGTATAAGAGGTAACCTCAGTTTGATAGCCTCTCATCCTTATTACTGGCCCGTAACCTATTAATATAGACATCTCTCCATCTATCTCAGGTGGATTAAAATGTCCATGCATACGACTTATATCTGACATAGCTCTACCAATCATATCATGTGGTACTTCTAATCGAAAGCTATAGTATGGTTCTAATAAGATACTTTTTGCTTTCTTAAGTCCCTGTCTTAATGCACGATAAGTAGCTTGTCTAAAATCTCCACCTTCCGTATGTTTTAAGTGAGCACGGCCTGTTAGTAAAGTGATCTTCATATCTGTAATTGTTGAACCTGTTAATACACCAATATGTTCTTTTTCTTCTAAGTGTGTTAAAACTAGTCGTTGCCAACTTCTATCAAGAACATCTTCACTACAAGTAGAGAAAAAGGAGAGTCCACTTCCTCTTTCAGCTGGTTCTAATAATAAATGCACCTCTGCATAATGTCTTAGGGGTTCAAAATGACCAATTCCTACTACTTCATTTATGATGGTTTCTTTATATACTATATTACCAGTTCCAAACTCGACCTCTACACCAAAACGGTCTAAAATAACATTTTTTAAGATTTCTATTTGTACTTCACCCATAAGTTGAACATGTATCTCTTTTAACTGTTCCGACCACACAATACGAAGTAGGGGATCCTCCTCTTCAAGAATACGTAGCTTTGTAAGCATCACTTGTGGGTCACATTCTGATGGTAGCAATATCTGATAGTTTAAAACAGGTTCAAGGATAGGCATATCCGAAATTGCTTCCATTCCTAGTCCTTCTCCCGGATAAGTTTTACTTAGGCCTGTAACAACACATATCATACCTTTATGGACTTCATCCACGGTTTCATACTTGCTACCAGAATATATTCTTATTTGATCCACTTTCTCTTCCCATATTTCTTCAATATTCTTTAGCAATGCTTTCTGACTGTTGCCTAGTACATCAACATTATCTTTTACTCGGTTATTTATTGCATTAACTTTTTTATTCGTTAATAACATTTTAACCTTAAGACTACCACCAGTTATCTTCATATAGGTTAGACGATTACCTTGATCATCTCTTGCTATTTTATATATTTTAGCTCCAAAATTATCTGGATACTCTTTCATACATGTATAATTTAAGAGTCCTTGAAGAAATTCAATCACACCTATTTGCCTTAGAGCGGAACCAAAATAGCACGGAAATATCTTACGTTCTCTCACTAATTGAGTAATACGAATTCTTTCTATATGATTCGTGTCCATATATTCATCAAGTAATCTCTCATCACAGATAGCTAGATTTTCCAGCCACTGGGTATTTTCTTCATATTCATCATTAAAATTAACCATACCTTCATGGAATCTGTTTTTAAGTTCTACTAATAATTCCTTGGAATTCGTACCTTCTAAATCCATCTTATTAATAAAGAGGAAGGTAGGTATTTTGTACTTAAGGAGTAGTTTCCATAATGTTTCTGAATGACCTTGTATACCATCACTTCCGCTAATTACTAATATGGCGTAATCCAAAACTTGAAGTGTTCGTTCCATTTCAGCTGAAAAATCCACATGTCCTGGGGTATCTAATAAGGTAACCATCATATCCTCATGAGTAAACTCTGCCTGCTTTGAAAAGATGGTAATCCCTCTAGCCCGTTCTAGCTCATAAGTATCCAGAAAAGCATCTTTATGATCGACTCTGCCAAATTTTCTGATACTTCCAGTTTGGTACAATAAACTTTCAGCCAGAGTTGTTTTTCCTGCATCCACATGTGCCAAAATTCCGATTATTAACCTTTTCATTACTCATCTCCTGTATCTATTATCAGTAATTTCTCTTATTCTTTCATTCTTCAAATTAAGTTTAAATTCAATACTATATAATAACATGATATAGAGGGATTGAAAAGTAAGCAAATAAAAAATAAACTACTTTATGAGCTCTGTAGAAATTTACATTATAGAATTAGGCCTTACATCAATATGTATTATTGATATAAGGC
>JAFAEB010000247.1 GCA_023424235.1 Bacillota bacterium | reverse complement strand
GTTTACTACAAGATGGTTCATATCAAAAGTTTCTTAGATGCTTCATGTAACGAATTGCGGCTTTTTCTTAATCTAACCTATAGTAATACACACTACTGCATACAATAGAATTATATTATAACTGTCTAACAGCTTTCTTATAACTTCTGTATTATTCACCGCTTTCTGTTTGATTCTTAATATTTTCTTCGATTACTTTTTGTTGTATATCAGATGGTGCTTGTTCATAACGACTAAATTCATAAGAGAAATCACCTGCACCACCTGTCATAGACCTTAAATCAGTTGAATAACCATAAATTTCAGATTGTGGTATATCAGCTAATATCTCTTGTTTTCCATTATGAAGAGGATTCATTCCAAGTACTCTACCTCTACGTTTGTTTAAATCACCCATTATATCACCTGTAAATTTATCTGGTGCAACAACTTTAAGTGAAACGATTGGTTCTAATAATACTGGTGATGCCTCCATAAATCCTTGTTTAAATGCTTGAATGGTTGCCATCTTAAATGCCATTTCAGAGGAATCTACAGGGTGATAAGAACCATCCACTAAGGTAGCCTTTAATCCAACAACTGGGTATCCGGCAACTGGACCTTTTAGTACACATTCTGCTATTCCTTTTTCAACAGCTGGGAAGTAGTTTTTAGGAACTACACCACCAAAGATCTTTTCTGCAAATTCATATGCCTGTTCTAAGTTACCAGATGGTTCAAATTCAATGTGAACATCACCATATTGACCATGACCACCAGATTGTTTCTTATACTTACCTTGAATTCTTACTTTCTTACGTAAGGTTTCTCTAAATGGAACTCTAGGTTTCATTAACTCAATATCTACCTTATATTTAGCTAATAATTTGCTTACAACAACTTCTAATTGTTGATCACCAATACCATATAATAAGGTTTGTCTATTTTCTTTATCATTTACAATTTTAAGAGTTAAGTCTTCTTCCATTAACTTACTTAAAGCTTGTGATACTTTATCATCATCGCCTTTATTCTTTGTTTTAAATCTTTGGCAAGTATATGGAACAGGCATCTCTATAAAGTCATAAACTACTGGAGTCCCCTTCGTGGATAAGGTATCTCCCGTTACCGTATTAGACAATTTACCAATTGCACCAATATCACCTGCATGGAGCTCAGTTACTTCAATTGTTTCTTTTCCTCTTAATACATATAATCTAGATATTTTTTCTTCCGTATCTTTATTGCCATTGAATATTGCTGCATCTGATTTTAGAATACCAGAGCATACTTTAAATAAAGAGAACTTACCGATAAATGGATCGGCAATTGTTTTAAATACTCTTGCTGTAAAGGATTGTGCATCTTCAAATTTACCAACAAAAACTTCTCCTGTTTTTAGGTTTTTACCCTTAATTTCGTTCTTATTAGGTGCTGGGAAATACTTTTCTATTGCTTGTAGTAACATAGTAGCACCTTGTCCATTAATTCCAGACCCCATTAATACAGGAACAATATTACCATCTATAACATTATTGCGAAGTGCAAGAGATATTTCTTCTTGTGTAAACTCTTCACCTGCAAAATATTTCTCCATTAATTCTTCACTCGTCTCAGCAACTGCATCCAGTAATGTCTCACGGAATTTAGAAAGGTTCTCCATAGAATAATCAGGAATATCACATTCTACATAATTACCAGATGTAGTAAATCTTCTACCAGCCATCTTAACTACATTAACAAATCCTACAAATTTTTCATTTTCACGAATTGGTATATGAAATGGTGCGATCTTTTTACCATAAATCTCGGTTAGATCTTCTACTACTTGACGATAACTTGCATTATCATCATCCATATCTGTAACAAAAAACATTCTTGGAAGATTATATTTTTCACAATATTCCCATGCTTTCATGGTTCCAACTTCTACACCTGATTTTGCTGCTATTACAATAACAGCAGCATCAGCTACACTCATAGCCTCTTCTACTTCACCAACAAAATCAAAATAACCTGGTGTATCTAATATATTAATCTTAATATCTTCCCACATAATGGGCACTACTGTTGTGCTTAATGAAAAAAGACGCTTAACTTCTTCCTTATCATAATCACTTATGGTGTTTCCTTCTTCTACTTTACCTTGACGCTTAAGTATACCCGTAGTATAGGCCATGGCTTCGACTAAGGTAGTCTTGCCACAGCCACCGTGGCCTAACAGTACAACATTTCGAATCTTTTCTGAAGTGTAAACATTCATCCTTTTTTCCTCCATTATAAAATTTATTCTACAAAAAACGACGGTTTTCTGTATATTTAGATATTAATGTGATAATAATATCCATGTTTATATTTTACTAAAAGTTGTCAGATTTTACAATAGTTTTATACTGTTTAAACAAATATTTTTTTGACAAGCTTCTGTATTAACTAAATTATTTCTAAAAACATAAACTTATGCCTAATAATTATGTAACTTTTTATTTTACTAGGGTATATGTGCTATTAACTTTGTAAAATACCTTTTATTCAATAAATACCAGGTTGATATTATCGTATCAGTAACTTAATAAAATGTATTATTTGTTATCAAATAATCCATTATTAAATGTATTACTATCATCGTAAAAGCCATTCAGTAACCTATATCGATTTCATAGTACTCCGTTCATTATTTGAATTATTACCCTATATTACCCTCTTAAACTTATTTAATAATAAAGAATAAAACTATAAAAGTAGATTATATAATACTATATCAATATAAAGAATGATTATAGCACTTTATATATAAAAATAATTCACACTTTAAAGTGTTAAACTTTAACGTTTTAATGTATTGACATTGTTTGGACATTGATATAAAATATAAAAAATGTTAATATTAAAAATAGCCAAAAACAATATGGCATAGAAAGGCTAGGTAATTAATGATAATTGTAATGAAACCTAATGCAAAACCTGAATCAATCGAAAAAGTAGTTCATCTTATTGAAGATAATGGACTATCCGCTCATGTATCCGCTGGTAAAGAGGTAACCATTATCGGCGTAATAGGTGATAAAACAAAATTAGTAGAATGTAATCTTGAAATATCAGAAGATGTAGATAAAATTGTGTCTGTCACAGAAAGTTATAAATTATCCAATCGTAAATTCCACCCAGAACCTACCATTGTAAAAGTAGGCAATACATACATTGGTGGTAATGAACTAGTTATTATGTCTGGACCATGTGCAATAGAAAGCAGGGAACAACTATTAGAAACTGCTCATAATGTTAAAAAAGCTGGTGCTAAGATACTTCGTGGTGGTGCATACAAACCAAGAACCTCTCCTTATGCTTTTCAAGGCTTAGAAGAGGAAGGACTTATGTTTATGAAAGAAGCAAGAGAAGAAACTGGCCTACCGGTAGTTTGTGAAGTCACAAGTCTAAAGGCAATTGAAGCTGCGGTTAAATACGTAGATATGTTGCAGATTGGCGCACGTAATATGCAAAACTTTTATTTATTAAAAGAAGCAGGCAAAACTGGACTTCCCGTATTATTAAAACGTGGTTTGTCTGCTACCATTGACGAATGGTTAAATGCTTCTGAATATATTATATCCGAAGGTAATCCTAACGTTGTATTGTGTGAACGCGGTATTCGTACCTTTGAAAATGCTACACGTAATACCCTTGATATTAGTGCTGTTCCAGTTATTAAACATAAAAGCCATTTACCAATAATTGTGGATCCTAGCCATGCGTGTGGTGTAAGA
>JAFAEB010000214.1 GCA_023424235.1 Bacillota bacterium | reverse complement strand
GTATTTGCAGTATCTACACGGCTATAAACTTTGCCCTTATGGGTATATGTAAATAAAATATTGGTTATACCGCTAATGGCTATATTATCAACCTCATCTTTTTGATATGATTTGGCAGATTTTAATAGGTTATCTTTACTACGAGTTGGTGTTAAGTAACGGAATATATCAAATACATACTTATAAGAATGCTCTTCATATACTCGCTTTGTAATTTGCTTCATCATATTAAAATTCGCATTACTTAAATCAGGATTTACTCTTAACCCATCTTGGTATAAATAGAAATCAATTCCCATACCTTTAAGCTCTTTCATAAGAGTGGTTAATTCTTTTGTTCCACCTATGTCTTTATCTGCTTTATATTTTGTTATAGGTAGTGCATTTACACCGTTATATTGCCAGCCTTTATAAATAGAAAAGATATCTTTCACTCCAGCCTCTCTAAGTTCTGTATACATGGACTTTATTTCATCAATGGTGGTCATAACCACATTTTTCTTAAATATCATCCAATTTTCTTTGTCGATTCCTAGAAAGTCCAAGCGAATATTAAAATCATCACCCACTTCTTTTACTGACTTGTTTTCTAAAAGATAATTTCTATATTCTTTGGCTAGGCCAGTGTAATTAGCATTTTCTTTGTTCACAAAATTATAACGTACTCTTATATCGAACTGGTTTCTTGTATCTTGTACTTTAACAATGGAACCATCCCTATTACCTGTTGGCTGCGTATAGATCTGTCTTAAAATATATTTAGAGCAAATCCAATTATAATTTGTATAGGCTCCATTAGGATAAGCTTCAATCTTAGCGCTATAATCACCACTCTCGATTATTCCAAGATACCCTAAGTTAGAATCGGTATGAACCATACCAAATACAGGTGCCATAATTTTGTCTGCTTCATTTACTGTTTGTAAGGTATCCCACAATAAAGATAAGGTATAGGATTCTTCTAATCCAATATTCATTCCATATACATATTGGGAGAAGTTAGATGAAAATCTACCTTCATTATCTTCAAGGTATATCAAGGCACCATTCCCATCTGGAATAAACATATAGCCACTACGTTCTCCTAGATGGGTGTTTCCTAAAAATGGATAAACATAAATCTCACCAACTTTAAACTCACTGGAATCCTCAACGATAGAATCGTTTGGAATTTCTACAAATAATCCATCCTCATCTAGTGTTACAATAAGTGTAAAAGAAATAGCGAATTGATCATAGCTAACCTTTGCCTGAAAGCCATTCTCAGTAATACTAACTTCCTTTTTGGCACTGTTTATATCAGCCGTAGTTGGTACAATATTAATTCCTTTTAATACCTGAACAACAATACCAGAACTCATAAATGCCTTCCAGGTTGCTGTGCTTTTTTCATCCACTGTATTAGCAATGGATTCCATGATTGCACCAGACTCTTTATCTCTTATTAGAATGGACAAAGACTCTTCCTTTAAGTACAATTCATACCTTGAGTTCTCAGCTATGTACTTGTGGTCATTAATAACACCTTTTGATGTATGAAATACAACTCCATCCGGTAAGGAGTTTGCTACGAGTGCTTGGGATTCTAGTAATTGCTTCGTATCCATTTTAATCACATGATCAGCTTCGTAATTCACTTTGTTTAATGAAGTATCGATCGTATGTAATGTTCTTGCACCTAAGTCCTTTCCTACTATGAAGATAACAAATAAAATTCCAATCATAGACAAAGCACCAAATAGAATGAATCTTTTCTTATTTAAGAATCTTTTAGCTATTAACAAATCGATACACCACCTCTCCGTAGATTGATTGTACGAAGTCAGCAACTTGTAAAATCAGTACATATAGTATAAATAATAATAAAATCGCTATTAAGACACAAAAGAGCGTTAAAAATATTACTTTAAATGTTTCACCAACGGAATAATTATTAATTTCCTTTACCGTCATAAAGAGTAAAAGTAAAATCCAGCTATAAAGTATAAAATTTGAGAAGTTAACTAAAAAAACTTCATTGTATGTAATCCCATTACTTAATAAAATGATAAAGGGTTTTAAAAGTATATATGGTCCTAATGCATATACATAAGCAGTATATAATTGTTTAAAACTCCCCTCACCATCATTTATGGTGCATATTAAATAAGAACATATTGTAAATAGCAAAAAGACGATAAGGATATACATGATATCTCCAAAAATATCAAATTTTCCATCTTCTACTGTCCTTACAATAAAACCTGTTGCGTACTTATTAAACAAAAACACTAGTATAAAGATTACAAAGAGTATGTTTGAAGTTATATAAGAGGCTTTTTGCTCTCTTTTCACACCATATGAGCCATCTACGGGATGCTTCATATAATAAAGCATGTAGTTTATTCGCTTCATCGTTATATTGCTAGTCAAATTATTGTAAGTCTTTATTAGCGGCGCTAATAGCTGTCTCTTTCTATGATAGTACATTAATATTTTCCATAAAACTACAATCCCAACAAGAATACCTACCGTACTAATTAGGTTATTTCTAAGCCAAATATTACGAACTTCCCAAAAAGAATCTGAATAGCCGTCATAATCGTTTGCCATTCGAAAATACTT
>JAFAEB010000104.1 GCA_023424235.1 Bacillota bacterium | reverse complement strand
CTTCGTCTTCACATATGGCTATACGATAGTTCACACAAGCACCTCCTATTATCTTAAATTATTTTGTATTATATATCTTCAGAATATAGGAAATTATTTCAATTTGCAAGTCTCATATGCTCATTGGTTTAAAAGTAGTGCTAATTAACCTTTATCCATAAATAAGCACTTAAAAAAGTAAAAAAGCTGTACCGAATTTTCGGTACAGCTTTTAAGAATTATATTATTTTGTATAAGCTTTATATAAACAAAACATTATTACTTTAATAAAAGTTCTGCAACTTGTGGAGCTACGATATGATAGGATCTGCTATCATTCTCTTTTACAAAATTAACGATAACATTAGTTTTTGAACCATAGCTTGTAAAGCTAAGAACATATCCGTCACTTAAACTAACTTTTAATATATTTCCTGTAATCATTTCAATATACGCATTTGGATCAATGGTAGCATTGTTAAATCCTGCTATAATAGCATCCTTCTCTGCGCCAGTAATGTCTCTAAGTTTTACATGCTCAAGGTTCAATAACTCCATTTTAAGAACGGTAGATGAGTCAAAAGTGACCCATTTATCTTTACCAATATAATCTGAGTCTATGATATCACCAACAACTGTTTTTAAGGTATCCGATTTAAAGCGAATTAAAGTGGATGGGTAGGTAATCACCATCATAACTCTCACATTATCTCCTGGAGGGTTTACCTTCGCATTAATAGTTACAGTATCGGTAGCACTATAGAATACATTATCTAATTGTATGGTATACCCACCAGTTGGTTTTTCACCAGCACCGATTAATGCATAAACATAGCCACCTTCTCTAATATAGCTAATGCCTCTTTTCATATTATGTTGGTTATACCAGTTCATAAGTGTTTTGCTTCCTTTAACAAAATCAGCTGCTATCTCTTCGTACATAACACTGCTTGGAATATCACCAATAATTACTTCTACTACATCTCCTTTAACTGTTTTTAAACTCTCGTAACCTTCAATTTTGAGGAGTAAACTTGGAAATGTTTCCGCTTGTGTTACCATCATATCAGGATTTGGTTTTTGAACATATGCATCTACAAAAGCTGTTGATTTCGAAGTAAATGTAAGCTTATTGATACCAACCGTATAGCCACCAGTTGGTTTGCTTCCAGCTCCTACTAATACATACATTACATCTTTATAGCTAAGATATGAAATCCCTGCTTTTTTCTGGTTTTTATTATACCAATCACTTACTTTTTTAATCTTTGCTATATCCTCTTTTGTAATATTGCTATATCGAATTTCATCTGATATAGGGTTTGATATGGTTAATTTACGTGTTTTACTATCCCATGTAACTTTCATTCCAATACTTTCAAAGAACTTAATTGCAGGAACCATAACTGTATTTTTCGACATAACAACTGTTGTACTTAATTTCACTTTTTCAGGTATACCTGTAAAATCAGCATCTCTATGAATATATATCTCTTTTTTACCGACAGGAATCTCTATATTCATTAAATCAAGCTTAAGCCATGTTGTTTTACTCTTCTTATCCCAGGTTACTTTACCCCCTAAAGCTTCGGCTGTTTCCCAAAGTGGTACCATAACCTCTTTACCTTTGGTATATGGTTTAACTTCATATTTCATTGTTTTACTATTTACCGTTACCTTAATATTGGATTTTGAATTATGAGCTAATATCGTTGCACTTGGCATAAGAGCTAATATTAAAACCATTAAAATTAAGGAATAAAATTTTTTCATATAAAAATACCTCCTAAAATATAGTTATTTGTTTGAATCTATAGATTAGACGGAGGTAAGTATCCGATAGTTCCATAATCTTGTAATTTAATTTCTAATATTATAATATTACTATAACAATCTGTAACAAGATATACAGAATAAATATAGCTACTAAATTGCAAAAAACACTACAATACTATATTTTTAGAAATTGTAGTGTTTTAAACTTATATCTTATATATTAATGAGTTAGGATTTACTTCAAATATTAACTTTTATTCTTTATAACCGAAATCAGATATTTTCATCCATCTGTGTTTTAAATAGTGAGCAGCTAATTTAGGTCTTCTATCTCTTGTAAACACACCTTTCTTATTTCCATCTACTCTATTAATCCCTTGAATCGTAGCAAAATCAGCAAAGTTCCATACATGTTCTCCTATAAAGAAATCTGTTTGATCAAATATATCATGATTCGCTTTTAAATAATCTACTTGGTATTCTTCTGTAAACATGGTAGGTGTAGCTAAATGTAATCCAGCAACTGTATCTGCTCCATACTCTGTAAACATAAGTGGTTTATTAAATTGCTTCCAATAATCAAATTCAATTGCTAATGCTTGTTTTGCTGCATTTAAATCACCACCATAGATATACCATCCATAATAGCGATTTAAACAGATAACATCCGTCATAGGTATTGTTTTATCACCAACATAGCCTGCTTGTAAACCAACAATCGTTACTGGACGACTTTCCGGATCACATTCATGTGCTAAATCATAAAGAGGTTTATAATATTCATAGGCACTATCTGGAAATGTTATGGTATCACTTTCATTGGCAATGGACCACATTACAATACATGGATGATTTTTATCTCTTTTAATCATATCTACAATAACATCACGATGATGATCATGAGTTCGTAAAATCTTATAACTATCTACGGGTACAGGTCCTTTTGTAGCTCCAAAGTTCATGTTTACACCTACTGCAGGTGTTTCATCGATAACTACAATACCTTCTCTATCACATAAATTCATCATTTCTTCCGAATATGGGTAATGACTTGTACGGAAGGAATTGGCACCCATCCATTTCATTAAAGATAAATCCTTAACATTTAATACTTCATCTAGTCCTCTTCCTCTAAAGTAGGAATCTTCATGTTTTCCAAACCCTTTAAAATAGAATGGTTCTCCATTGATTAAAAACTTAGTTCCTTTTACTTCAATGGTTCGTATACCAAAGGGTTGCTCATAAGAATCTTCTCCAAAAGTAACTTTCAACTTATATAGATAGGCATTAAGCGGTTTCCATAAGGTAACGTCCTTTAAGCATACCACTCCTTGTGTACCTTGATTCTTTCCAACAATCCTTCCTTCTTCATCAATTATTTCAACTGACACACTTCCTTCACCTATTACATCAACTACGTAAGATACATTGGCATCCTCACCAATTACATTGGATGTTACTGTAACATCCGATATATACGCTTTCGGAGTTGTATATATCTTTACTGGTCTTGTAATACCTGCATAATTAAAAAAGTCAAAGTTAGGTGCATTTTCCTTTTTAACCCTTACTCCTGGCATAGGAGGCAAGCCTGCTCCACTTAACATATTGCCACCAGACTCACTACCTACTGGTAAAGTACTGAGATCAACTACATTATTTACTGCTACTGTTAAGAGGTTTTCACCTTGTTTCACATACTCATTTATCTCAACTTCAAAAGGTAAGAAGCCACCTTTATGCTCTGTAATTAGTACTCCATTTAAATAAACCTTAGCATAATGTGTTACTGCACCGAACCTTAAAACAATTCGCTCACTTTGAATTGTTTTTGGTATCATTATACTTCGTTGATAAAATACATAACCATAGTGGTCACGAAAGTTAACATCCTCTACTTGATCATTATAAGAAGCAGGAACTGCAATATGGTAGGTATCATTATTTAATCTCATCTTATACCATTCTTCTTTAAAAGCAGATCCATTATCAAGCTTAAAATCCCAAACACCTGATAAATCAATTATATTTCTAGACTCATTTAATATTGGGTATAACATACGATTCCTCACTTTCTGTGGTTTTTCTTTTATTTATCTTTTATTTATCTTTTATTTATCTTTACTTATCTATAATTTTTCATTGTTTATCTTATATTTATCTTATGTTTCCAATTATCATTACTATTATCTAATATATCACCTTGTTAACTTAACCTTTGCTTAATTTATCATTTATTTCTTTCATTTTATTTTTACTAAGTGGGTACCAAAAAATTAATATAATTGCTACTAGGCTATAACAAATTGCTGGTACAATAGTTGCAATTTTTTTAATTCCTCTAGCTACTTCTACTGTTTGAACTAACACTTCTCCATTTTTAGCAGTAGCATAACCAATTGCACTTAATGCAAATCCAGTAAGTCCTCCTGCCGCAGCTTGTCCTATTTTACGAGAGAAGGAGTATAAGGAATAGATCGTATCATCCTCTCTAATACCTGTTAAATATTCTTGATAATCAATCACATCTGTTATAAATGCCCAAATAATAGTTGTGAAAAAGCTACTGCAAATAGCTCCTAAGAATAAAACAATTACAAACACTACTACATTCTTAATTGGGAGGATAAATAACATTAAATAAATAATAGCAGCTAATATCATTGCAACAGACGCAGATTCCTTTTTACCAAACTTACTAATGATTGGCCCAACAAAAGGAGCAATAACAAGTGGTGTACCAAGTAATATAATGGATGATAGGGTTAGGGCTGTTGTATTTTTAAAATAATCTATAAATAAATAGCTATTTAGACCAGTACCTAGTAAAGTAGACAGTAATAAAACAATAGCTGCTGCAATGATTGCAAGTAAAGCTTTATTATTACGTAGGCCTTTCATTGTCGTTAATAGGTTGATTTTTTCTTTCGCTTGTTCTTTTACAATACGTTCATTTACCCATTTATAGCAAATCATATAGCAAATAAATGCTGCAACTGCAAATGCGATGGCTGTATATCTCATATTTGTTTTGTCTAGGATACGTACTGTAACGCCATTCACTTCTTTTTCAACAAAGCAGAATACCGGCACGATAAAACCGATAAATATACCTGCAATAGCTGCCCCCATGCTACGAAATGTTGATAAACTTGATCGCTCCACAGGATCCGATGTAATAACTGCTGCCATAGAGCCATAAGGAATATTGACTGAACTATATAATGTTCCCCATATGATATAGATACCAAACATAATCACCATAGCAAATAAGTGAGGAAGATTTTTTATTGGTAGCCCAATAAAGATTAAAGCACCAAATATAACGAGCGGTAATGACATTTTCTTAATCCATGGTCTGAATTTACCTTCCAATCCAGCAGGCTTAGAATCTATTATCC
>JAFAEB010000099.1 GCA_023424235.1 Bacillota bacterium | reverse complement strand
TCAGTAATAATAAGGTGTTGTATCATGCTGACAAGGTCAGCATGAATAATTCAGGTTAATGATAAGTTTATAATAAAAAATTAAAATCTATACCGAATTATAGGAGAAGAACAAGAAAAATGTAGATTACATATAATATAATCATACCTTATATGAAAGTTGGTGGTGTTATGCTTCATAAGGTAAGAAACAAACGAAATAAAATTGACCTTTTACCATATAGTAAACAGCTATTAGAGTATTCACGTATTGAATGTTGGATAATGACAATTGCATTGTTTGTATTTCAATTTATGGGAAAAGACACAGGGCAATTGTATCAAATATGTCTAGCAGGTTGGGGTGGATATGCAGTAGCTAAAGCTCTATATTATAATATGGCAAAATCAGACCATCAAATTCAATTATTAAACACACTAAACCAAGAGACAAAGGATAAAGCAAAAACAGTAATTACAGATAATTTAGTTGATAAATTGAAAGAAACAATCAAAAAAGAGCTTGAGTAAAATACTTTAAAAAGGATTGAGTAAGATGCTTAAAAGTGAATGAGTAAGATACTTTAAAAGGATTGAGTAAGAAAGAAATATAATAAAATTGATTAATTTTACTTTCTAAAGAGATTTAGTAAATAGGGGGTTACAAAACATTTTTCATTATACCTTATGATGGATAATACTAAGTTTTGTAATCCCCAATAATTTATATTAATAATTATTCTATAAATTTATTATTACTTTTTACATTGTAATATATATATATTTATATTTTACATTGTATTATATATATTTATATTATTTACTTTATATATTTAAATTTATATATTTTACTATAATATACTGTACTTATGAAAATTTACGCTCATTACTTTGAACACTGATCCAACGTTCTGTTGTAAATTTGTTAATTACCCATTCGCCATTAAAACGTCCGACACCAGATGATTTTTCACCACCAAAGATTACGTGAGGTTCATCATTAATCGATTGGTCATTAACATGGATCATACCTGACTCAATTTGTTTTGCAATTTGCATTCCATGATAAAGATCTTTAGTGAAGACGGAACCACTTAATCCATATTCAGTTTCATTTGCAAGACGTATTGCTTCTTCTTCGCTTTTCGTACGAATAATACAAGCAACAGGACCGAATACTTCATTGGCTGCAGCGGTCATATCATTGCTTACATTGGTTAATACCCAAGGATATACAAAGGTACCTTCAGTTTTACCTTCTAGAGCAACATTGGCCCCTTCTTTTATGGTATCTTTAACAAAACCTTCTACTTTTTCAATTTGAGATTTATTAATAATAGGTCCTATAAACACTTCATTGTCAGTAGGATCACCTACTTTTAATGATTTTACTTTTTTAACAAAGGTTTCAACAAACTTGTCATGAATTTCATCAGCTACAAGTAGTCGATTAAGAGCCATACATACTTGTCCTTGATTAAAGTAAGTGCCAAAGACAGCAGCATCGGTTGCTTGTTCAATATCAGCATCGGCTAAAACGATCATAACATTGTTGCCACCGAGTTCAAGAGAAATATCTTTTAGATGATAACCAGCAACTTCACCAATATGTCTACCAACTTCAGTAGATCCAGTAAAGGAAATCAAACTAGGACGAGGATTTGCTACAATACTGTCACCTATTTCAGAACCTTTACCTGCAATTACATTGATAACACCTTTAGGGAAACCTGCTTTATCAAAGAAGTCTGCTATCATTAAACTTGAAGCGGGAGTATCAGAAGCTGGTTTTAATACTACGGTATTACCAAGAGCTACAGCTGGAATAACCGAACGCATTGCTAATACCAATGGAACATTCCAAGGAGCAATTACACCGATAACCCCTTTCGGCTCTCTAATTATATAATTTTCTTTACCAGGGATGTTAGATGGGAGAATAGTACCTTTCATACGTTCTGGATAGCTTAATGCAAGCTTGATAATTGAGATACTCGTAAAATATTCAAAGTCGCATTTTGCTTTGGAACTACCACCTTCTTCTCTTATAACATCATAAACAGTGTCTTTTTGGTCTTCAAATACTTTTACTAACTTTTCTAAATATCCTTGTCGCTCTAAAGGTGAAGTATTTTTCCAAAGCTTTGAAGCACTATAAGCAGCCTCATAAGCATCCTTAACATCTTGTTCACTAGCAGATTGATATTCATATAATACTTCATTATTATATGGATTTACATTTTTTAAAAGTGAAGAACCAGTTCCAGTTCTCCATTCACCATTAATATATTGTTTTGTATATGCTTTCATTATAATTCCTCCTACGCAATATAATTAATAAAAATCATATTGATTATTCATATATTTACGATTTATATTCTCTCTTTATGAGTAAATTATATATATCATTTATGTGTTTTAATTGTATACAATTCGATTAAGAAAGTCAAGAGTAAACCCTTATATTATTTGTTAAAAATATATAAAATAAATATAACTATGTTTGAATTAATTATGTAATTGTTACAATATTAACAATATTTTATTAGAATTGTAATATATAATTCCATTATGTTTATATCATTGATAATTTAATAGCCACTACTTCATAAACTTTTCAACATAATCGAATGATAAAAATTATGAGTAGGATCTAAATATATAGTTG
>JAFAEB010000418.1 GCA_023424235.1 Bacillota bacterium | reverse complement strand
ATACAAAACAGATGGAACGGAATAACCAGTCTGCTGTCATTGCAATCCATACACCAAGAACACCTAATCCTAAGTTTTTACCTAATACGTAACTAAACACAACTCTACATATCCACATGGAAATAATTGATGTTAACATAGTGAATTTAACATCATTGGCTGCACGTAACGCATTTGGAAGTGTAAAGGAAGATGGCCATATTAGCATACAGCAAATACTATGATATACTAATAGCTGATAGGCTATGTCCTTAGACTCTGGTGTTACGTTATATATATCAATTAATTGTTTACTAAATATAAGCATAATAATATTTAAAACAGCCATCATACCATAAGCTATCTTTAATAATTTTATGGTGTACTTTTTAGCTTGAGCATAGTCATGTGCACCTACACATTGACCTATAACAGTTATCATAGAAAGACTTATCGCTCCGCCAGGTAGGGTTTGAAAGCCTGCAAAGGTATTCGCAACTGCATTTCCTGTAATGGATGCAATTCCAAAACTAGCAATTAATCCTTGTACTAGTATCTTACCTATTTGGAACATACTATTTTCTAAACCGTTTGGTACACCAATACGTAAAATCTTTTTAATGATAGCAAAATCAAATCGAATGTTTAAATAATTCTTTATATAAATTGGATTCTCTTTATTTTTTATTAAGGCTAACATAATAATAGCAGCTACTGCTCTTGAAACAAGTGTAGGTATTGCAACACCGGATACACCAAGTCCAAATCCATAAATTAATAGTGCATTACCGCAAACATTTATTATGTTCATTATCCAAGATACCGTCATTGATACTCTACTATTACCCATGGCACGAAATAATGCCGCACAGGAGTTATATATAGCTAAAAACGGAAAGGATAAGGCTGTTATGTAGAAATAAGTACTAGCACTATTCATAATCTCTACATCAATGTCCCCGTAAATCATATGTAATATATATCGATTACCAAGTAAGGATATTAGGGTAATAAGGAAGGAGATTAATGTTCCTGTAATAAGCAATTGTTCACCAGACTTACATGCCTTATTCCTATCTTTATGTCCTAAATATTGAGCTGCTACAACTGCTCCACCAGTTGCTAATGCAGAAAAAATATTTATTAGCAAAATATTTAAGGTATCAACTAAGGATACACCTGATAATGCTGCATCTCCTGCCTTTGAAACCATAATTATATCTGCCATTCCAACGGTCACTGCAAGGGTTTGCTCAATAATTAAAGGTATTATTAGTTTGTATAATTGCTTTTTCGTAAACATAGTCTCTCCTATTTTTGTCACATCCATAATTAATACGATACTTAAATATATTACATTTCTACATAAGTCATATTATCCTACCATACTTAAGAATTAGCAATGGTACTTTTATACGAAAATTTTCACTATATTTCTACTTTAATCTATTTGACATAGAGTAGCTATCATTATGTAATCCTTCATCTTGTTTGCTAAATTATAAAATCATTGTTATAATACCCATATAATTTAAAGTATAATACATTTAGAAAGGAACCACACAAAACTCTATGTGTGGCAGGATAGTAATGATAAAATTAATAGCATGTGATTTAGATGGGACATTACTTCAAAATAATAGTCAGTCTTTAACCCCTCGTATCATTGAATTAATTGACCGATTACATGAAAAAGGTATCCTCTTTGTAGCAGCAAGTGGAAGGCAATACCCAAATATGTATCGACTTTTTGAACCAGTAAGCAAACATATGGCGTTTATCTGCGAAAATGGAGGTTTTATTAAATATAAAGAGGAAATAATTCATAAGATAGCAATGGATAGAGCTCTAGGTCTTAAACTAATGGAAGACATTTATAAAAGAGAGGGTTGTGAAGTATTATTATCTGGTGAAAATACCTCCTATATTAACCCTAAGGACAATAGTTATCTAATCAGAATGAGAGATACTGTTAAAAATAATATAACAATTATTGATGATTTCAACAAAGTTACAGAAGATTTTATTAAAATATCTGTGTACGAAAAGACTGGAATAAAAGAAGGAAATGGACCTGAACTACAAAACACCTGGATGAATACATTCAAATCCACAATTTCTGGTCATGGTTGGTTAGATTTTACGGCACCTTCCGTTAACAAAGGAAATGCTCTAACTATATTACTTAATAAATTTAATATAGAACCGAATCAAGTTATGGCCTTTGGAGACAATTACAATGATATAGAGATGCTTTCTCTTGTAACTTACGGTTATGCCATGGAGAATGCAGTTGATGATATTAAAAATAGATTTAACTATCATACAAGCTCAGTCGAAGATACCTTAGAGGATCTATTAAATAAACTGTAATCAATATTAGGATGTGAAAACACATCCTAATATTGATTATATAACCTGTTTGGCTCGGTACCAAGTGAATGAGCATGATTGAAACCAATCTCACTCAACACTTAACATTGAGCCAAACAAAAAAATGGTTGCTGTTATATAATAACCAGATTATCTGTAAGAGATAATTTACTATGGTTAATTATAGTAACAGCAACCACTTTTTTTAACTAAGCAGTTTGTTCAAATTGTGAATTATAAAGGGAAGCATAGAATCCATCTTTTTGAATTAATTCTTCATGATTTCCTTGTTCCACAATATCTCCATCCTTCATAACAAGAATTAAGTCTGCATCTCGGATGGTTGATAATCTATGAGCAATAACAAAACTTGTTCTACCCTTCATTAGATTATCCATGGCTTTTTGTATACGTATTTCAGTTCTTGTATCAACACTACTTGTCGCTTCATCAAGAATTAAGATCTTAGGATCTGCGAGTATTGCTCTTGCAATGGTTAATAATTGCTTTTGACCTTGTGAAACATTACTTGCTTCTTCATTTAATACAAGATTATAACCTTCTGGTAAAGTTGAAATAAAATGGTGAGCATGAGCTGCTTTGGCTGCATTTATAACTTCTTCATCCGTTGCATCACTTTTACCATATCTTATATTTTCCATGATAGTACCGTTGAATAGCCAAGTATCTTGTAATACCATACCGAATAATTGACGTAATTCACTACGATTAAAGTCTTTTATATTATGTCCATCTATTAGGATTCTTCCTTCATTTACATCATAAAAACGCATTAACAATTTTACTATTGTTGTTTTACCTGCCCCTGTAGGACCAACAATTGCAACTTTCATGCCTGGTTTAATTTCAGCAGAAAAATCATTAATAATTGTTTTATCTGGATTATATCCAAATTTCACATGGTCGAATACAACATGACTATTAACATCTGTGCTAACTGGATTTTCTACCGTTTGATCTTCCTCTTCTTCCTCTAAGAATTCAAATACTCTTTCAGCAGCCGCAGCAGTTTGCTGTAATTGATTTGATACTTGAGCTAATTGTGATATTGGTTGGTTAAAGTTACGAACATATTGAATAAAGGACTGTATATCACCAACTGCAATTTTATTCTTAATTGTTAAATAACCACCTAGTATAGATACAGCAACATAACCTATATTACCAACAAAAATCATAATCGGCATCATAATACCAGATAAAAACTGTGATTTCCATCCAGCTTCATATAAGGTTTCATTCGCTTTTTTAAACTCATTTAAAACTTTTTCTTCTCCATTAAATACTCTTACAACATTATGACCACCATACACTTCTTCAACCTGACCATTTACGTGACCTAGATATTCTTGTTGAGCCTTAAAGTGTTTTTGTGATTTCTTCATAATTGACATCATAAGTCCCATGGATAAAGGTAGTGTTAAGATAGCGATTAAAGTCATGGTAGGACTTATGGATAGCATCATATAAGTGATACCAATAACTGAAGTTACGGAAGTTATAATTTGTGTTATACTTTGATTTAAGCTTTGGCTTAATGTATCTACGTCATTTGTTACACGGGATAATACTTCACCATGAGTTTTGGTTTCAAAGTAGTTCATTGGCATTCTACTTATTTTTGTAGATATATCTTTTCTAAATTGATAGGTTACCTTTTGAGATACCCCTGTCATAATCATTCCTTGTACTAAAGATAAAATAGCACTAATGACATATAAACCTAATAACATGAATAAAGTTTTACCAATGGCACTAAAATTAATACCACCAGTTCCCTTTATTTTACCAAGTAAACCATTAAATATTTCTGTAGTTACATTACCAAGAATTTTAGGTCCTACAATAGAGAACAAAGTACTTCCTATGGCAAATATAAATACTAGGATAAATTGAAGCTTATATTGACTTAAATGTTTCGCTAATTTCTTAACAGAACCTTTAAAGTCCTTAGCCTTTTCCCCCATACCCATTGGGCCATGACCACCACCCATAGGGCCACCACGTCTTTGAGGAGCCGCATGCTTATTCTGTTCTTCTGAATGATTATTATTGTTCTTGTTATCATTATTCATATGCTAATTCCTCCTTTGAAAGTTGTGATGAAGCAATTTGTCTATATTCCTCACAAGATTGTAATAGCTCCTTATGAGTACCCATACCTACGATTTTACCCTCATCTAATACAATAATTTGATTTGCATGTAAAATAGTACTAATTCTTTGAGCTACGATGAGAACCGTACTATCTTTAATTTCTTCTCTTAAGGCTTTTCGTAAGGTTACATCTGTTTTATAATCCAGTGCTGAAAAACTATCATCGAAGATATAAATTTCAGGATCTTTTGCAATTGCTCTTGCTATGGATAATCTTTGCTTTTGGCCACCTGATACATTGCTACCACCTTGTGATATTGATGTTTCATATTTATCAGGTTTTGCATCAATAAATTCTTTTGCTTGAGCAATTTGAGCTGCCTTTTCCACCTGTTCGGTGGATAAATCTTCTTTTCCATAACGGATATTGGAGTCGATGGTTCCAGTAAATAATACACCTTTTTGAGGTACATAACCTATCTTCTCTCTCAAATCATGTAATTTAACCTCTCTTACATCCACACCATCTATTTTAATGCTACCATTTGTAACATCATAAAATCTTGGAATAAGATTAATTAAGGTTGATTTACCACTACCAGTACTAC
>JAFAEB010000318.1 GCA_023424235.1 Bacillota bacterium | reverse complement strand
CTTTAGCGGCTGTATTATAATCAAAAGAATAATTCTTATCAGGAATTAATTCTCTTAAGGCACCATCAGTCTGTATTGCTATTTCCAATGCTAAATTTTCTGTATTTCGAAAAAGCGAATAAAAAACAATCAGTGTATTGTTCATATGTGTTGCCTACTTTCGTAAAATTTCGATTTATCGGTCTGTTTTGAATGATTCATACCGTATTAAAATATAAAGTATACAATTTAATCTGCTATGAATGTCATATTACTTTATTATTACGAGTATATAGTACACTATGACCTTACATCATAGTCAAGTGTAAATTTTGTTCATCCCCTAAAAAATCTTATGGCATAAGGTTATAGAGTATTATATAATACAAAAATAGAGAGATTAGATGGATATAACAGAGCAATTGATTCACTAAGCATGAGATAAAATTTCGCCCATCTTATATTATTCTTAAAGGATTGGAGGATTTTTGAAATGAAATCACAATTTTTTGCAGTTAAAGATATTGTACGTATAACTGGTGTCACTGCCAGAACATTACATTTCTATGATAAAATAAATTTATTAAAACCGACGCGATTATCGGATAAAGGTTACCGAACTTATAGCAGAGAAGATTTAGAAAGACTTCAAACTATCTAATTTTTAAAAGAAATGGATTTACCTTTAAAAGAAATATCAGATATTATGCAGCTATCAAAAGAGGAACAGTTACAAGTTTTAAAACTGCATCACCAAACCTTACTAACAAAACAGCAGCGCTTAGGTACAATTATTAGTGCATTAGAGGATTATGTATCAGGAAAAGAAATATTTAATTTAAATATCTTTAATAACTCGCCAATTTTACCATTACAAGAACAATATAGCCGTGAAGCCAAAATAGTATATGGTGAAACAGAAAAATACAAAGAATATGAGAAAAACCTAGAAAAACTATCTGATAAAGAAAAAGTAAATTTATCTTATGAATTTGCAAATAATATTGAAAAAGTATTTAAAAAGTTAGCAAAACAAATTCATACCCCGCCTTCTTCTGACGAGGTTCAGAAATTAATCGCAGAATGGAAAAGCTACCTAGAACAAAATATGACTTGTGATACGGAAATTTTGAAATGTATTGCTAATACCTATAAATCTGATAAGAGATGGAAAAACTATTTCAACCAATTCAGTGATGAAGATTTGACTGAATTCGTTTATCAGGCAATTATGTATTATTGTAAAACTAGTTGGTAGCAATAAAGCATGCTGATTGTGCAGCATGCTTTATTACATTAATTTAATTTTCAAAATAGCCAGATGCCTTCATGATTTCATCACTATCAATAATCGTAGCCTTTTCTATTGAAATACCAGTCTTTTTTAGATATGCCTGTATTACATGATATCCTACGGCATAGCCTCCACAAAAAGGCACTCCAAAGTCTTGAGTCTCTGGCATCATTGGGTGCTTTCCATATATATATTTCCGTACCTCCATAAATCCTTTTACGTCAAGTGATTTTGAGATTATTTTTCTTGCAATTTCCAAATCTGCTCCTTGTACACCTGTTACCCATGGGCCAATATACTCTTCTCCAAACATGCTGGCTGCAAAGCTTTCAGCCAAGCCTTCAACAGCTAGGTACTTCCCAACCGTTACCTCAGTCATAAAGTTCCATTTTGCATTATGGAAAAGCACATTGTGATGAAACTCATGTGCAATACATGCATTCAGCTTTGGCAGGTTCTTTTCATTAGGGTCAATCATTATTTGAATATAGCCTGGTATAGACCCCATACCAGTGTATCCTTCCACCATTGCTAAGTATTCTGGGTTTCCTAAGAAGATTCCTACTACAACTTTTTCCGGTAATGGAATGCAGGCCTTTTCAAAGCGCTCAACTGCAGCTTCTATGGTCATTTTTGCATTATTCCAGGCACCAGCCTTTTCAAGCCTCTCTAACATTTCTAACATCTTGGAGTCACGGCCGAAAAGCTCTATACACCCCATGGCCTCAGGAGTCCTCGGCATATGCATTATTTCAAACATGGGATTAAAAGGTTTTATCAACTCGCTGCTAAAGAACTCCCTTCTCTCCCCTTCAGGCAAATTAAGCATTTCTTTATACAAATTTAACGTGTCTTGTATAATTATTTCCATTAAAATCATCTCCTTGTTATTCAATTGAAATCGTGATATCACTTAGAACAATTTCAATTATAGACTATGACGCAACGTCATAGTCAACAAGAAAATTAACTAAATTAATTATCTATTATTGCACTTGAAAATAAACTTTATTTCACAAACTAATATGAAAAACAACCCATACTCCCATCCGGTGTACCCTATTATTACGTATTTATGTACCCCGGGGTCGTAAATTCCTGAAACATTTAGTCCACGGAAACATAAAACACAAATAAAAAAAGATTAGATTCCGCTAACGTTTTGATATCAGCCTATTTTCTCTCTATCCTTACAACAGTCTCAACGTGCTCAGTAAAAGGAAACATGTCTACGCCATAAGCAACTTCTGCTTTATAACCTTTTTTCTTAAAGTACTTTAGGTCTCTTGCCAGCGTTTCTGGATTACAGGAAATGTAGACAACTCTACTTGGTGCTAATACCGATACAGCATCAATGAATTGCTCTGTGCTTCCACTTCGTGGTGGGTCAAGTAGCACTACATCAACTTTTTTTCCTTGGGATGCTAATTTCATCATAAATTCACTAGAATCACTATTATAGAAATCTACATTGGTCACATTATTGCGCTTTGCATTGGATATCGCATCTCTTACAGCATCTTTATTTAATTCAACGCCAATAACCTCTTTGCAAGCTTTACTTGCAACTATGCCAATCGTTCCAATTCCACAATAAGCATCTATTATAGTTTCTTTACCAGTTAATTTCGCAAGTTCAATGGCCTTATTATAAAGCACTTCTGTTTGAACTGGATTTACTTGATAAAATGACTTAGATGAAATACGGAATACATAACCACATAAGCTATCTTCAATATAGCCTTTGCCATACATCACTTTTTCTTGTTCTCCAAGTACCATGCTTGTGCTTTTATCATTGACATTTTGAATAATAGTCGTAATATCAGGATGAAGCTTTCGTAGTGCTTTTACAAAGTTGTTTTTAGACGGAAAAATTGGTGAACTAGTTACAAGTACCACCATGATTTCACCACTTGCAAATCCTCGTTTAATTAAGATATGTCTTAATAAACCAAAACCATTATCTTCATCATAGGCTTTCATTTTAAAGGATTTCATTAATGTACGAATAGAGGCTATAATTTCATCTGCTTTTATATCTTCAATTAAACAATGATCAACAGGAATTACGATATGTGTGCCAGCTTTATAGACACCTGTAATAATGTTACCTTTGCTATGGGATACTACGGCATGTACTTTATTACGGTAGTGGTATGGGTTGTCCATTCCAATAATGGGCTTTACTGAACAGAATTCATTTAATAGCTTTTCTAACTTCTTCTGTTTATCTTGTAATTGTCTATTATATGGAATGTCATTGCAACTACATCCTCCACATTTACGTTCATATATACATGGTTTTCCTTCTACATTCTTCTTCTGTGTATTTTTTCCTGCTTGTTTATCGTTTCTAGAAGTAGTTGACTTACCATTCTTAATGTATTTATCATTTCTATTGCTAGCTTCTTTCCCACTTTTAAATTGCTTCATTTCTTGTGATGCATTGGATCTATTGTCTTTTTTTCTTACTACTTCACTTCTTGAAGATACCCAAGTATCTTTATTTATAGTTCTTGATCTACTTGTATCTACATGAGTTTTCTTCTCATCATCATTTTTTTTCTTTTTTAAATAGGATTTTAAATTATCTGCATCGATTTCACCCGACATAATCTTCCCATAATTTTGTTCCATCTCTTCAAGATTTAATGAAACCAAACGCTTTTTTTTAACTTTATCATTCATATCGTTTTTTCTCCAGTCAATAATGACTTATTATCTTCCTAATTCAATTACATTTTCAATTAATGCCTTACATCGTTCGCAATCGGTACCTGCACCAGTAATTTTACCAATTTCATCAACTGTTGTAGCACCATTTTTTACTGCATCAACTACTTGTTTTAAAGATACATTCATGCATCCACATACAGAACTTAAGATTCCATCAAGTTCATCTCTACATCCTTCACAGCTGGTACATACACCTGTCATATCTACTAATTCTTCTTTTGTTCTTGCTCCTTTTATCATTGCCTTTCTAATTGTAATATATTCCACTTCATTTTTTGTACAAATAATTCGATTCCCTGCCATTTTAAAACTCCTTTTATAATAATGTAATTTTAATTGTTGAAAAACTTGTCGATTCTTTCTTTTCTAGTATATCAAAAATTTTACCTTTTTCCAATGAAAAGCTTATCACAAAACTCCTTATATCTTATCACACTTTGTTGCTAATTACATATAGTATTATAGCAAAAAATATAGGAGTATTTTTCATGTATCAAGCACAAAATGACATGAATCCAAGTAGAACACCAATGCCAGCTAATAATGGGCAGAATACAGCACCCCAAAAATCCTATGTACGTTTACTTCACGCTTCCCCAGATGCTCCAGCAGTTGATATCTATTTAAATGATCAAGTAGTAGCTACCAATGTAAATTATAAAGATTTAACAAAATACCTTGGCCTACAACCAGGTAATTATAATGTAAAGGTATATGCTGCTGGCGAAACTACTAACCCAGTATTAGACTTTAATCTATCCATACCAGCCAATTCTGTTTATACTGTAGCAGTAGTAGGTAGACTTTCTGACCTCAGTTTACTTCCAATACCAGAACCTATAATGGGTAATACAACTGGAAATGCTTGTGTAAGATTTGTTCATCTCTCCCCTTGTACTTCCAGTGTAACGATTAAATTGGAAGATGGAACCACCTTATTTGAGGATGTTCAGTTTACTGATATAACCAAATATGTTTGTGTGCCTGAAGGAACATATTCTTTTGAAGTATTCTTAACTGATTCAGATACAATTGTTTTAACTGCATCCGATATACCATTAGAAGCAAACAAATTTTATACAGCCTATGCATTTGTAATGCCAAATGAAGCACCGAATCTACAGGCTTTACTTGTGGAAGAACCTAGAATGTAAGTAAAGCGAAGGCTAATTACCTTCGCTATTATTTACCTAATATATTTCTTTATTAATAAAAATAATCTCTCCTTCTGTAATTCCTTCAATAAATTGAAGCGTATGCTCATATATACTATCTCCATGACTCTTGTCTATAGTAACAAATGAATACGCTAATACCATTATCTGATGGATGTCCTGTTCTTCTACTTCTGCAATAGAGACGTTGAATTTATTTCTTACTTTACTACATATACTTTTAAGTACCATCCTTTTTTCTTTTAAAGAATGGGACCAAGGTATGTGTATCTTTATTTTAACTACATAAATAAACATTTTACCACCTTATTTTGATGACTTATAGATAGCTAATATATCCTCTTCTTTTAACACTTTAAAATTACCTATGGTTCGTTTACCATAAAAGGTGCATTTTATAGCCATATCCTTCATTTCCTCTATGGTTGCTTCTCTTCCCAACAATTCTGTAATGGAAGTCGGCATATTAAGAGAACGAAAATACTCTGCAGTTACTTCAATTCCTCTTAAAGCTGTTTCCGAAGGATTTTCATAATTTAAGTGTAATCCCCAAACATTACAAGCAAATCTAGCAAATCTCATAACATCCTCTTTATATACATACCTTGCCCAAGAAGGCCAAATAGCTGCAAGACCTGCTCCATGTGCAACATCATATTTACCACTTAGTTCATGTTCTAGCTGATGTGGAGCCCAATCCCCCATACGGCCAAGGCCAGTTAAATGATTATGAGATAAACTACCAGCCCATAATAATTCAGAACGTGCCTCATAGTTTGTTGGATCCTTCATAGCTACCCTACCATATTGAATTACTGTACGCAGTAATGCCTCAGCAATACGATCGGATATCTCATTAATACCACCAGGAGAGAAATAACGATCCATGGTGTGCATCATAATATCTACGATACCACATGCTGTTTGATAGGATGGTAGTGTAAACTGTAATTCTGGATTTAATAGTGTAAATTTTGGGCGATTAAATTCACTATTATGCCCTTTTTTTAGCCAACCCTCTTCATTGGTTATAACTGCACTAGAGCTTGTCTCACTACCAGTTGCTGCGAGGGTTATAATATTACAATGTGGTAGTGCCTTGCTTGGTAACACTTTACCATCGAATATATCCCAAACATCGCCATCATATAATACTCCTAAAGCTATGGCTTTCGCAGAATCAATTGCAGAACCACCACCAACTCCTAAAATGAAATCTACCTTCTCTGCTCTGCAGAGCTCTATTCCTTCACGCACTAAAGACAGTCTTGGATTTGGTACAACACCACCTAATGTTACATACTCCAAACCTTCCTCTTTTAGAGAAGATTCTACACGACTTAGTAAACCGCTTTTAATAATACTTCCACTGCCATAATGTATTAATACTTTTGAGCCACCCCATTTTTTTATTTCAGATCCAACACTATTTTCAACATCTTTTCCAAATATTACTTTTGTAGGTGAATAAAATTCGAACTTGTTCATACTTAACCTTCTTTCCTATACTCTAATATACCAATATTTAATAAAACATATATAACTAGTATAGCAAAGGTATTCATGAAATGAAATCCTATTTTTTTGTATTTCATTATTCCTTATTATCCAAGTCTGGTGGAATTCTTCTTCCTACTAATCGTTCTACTAAGTAAGCATTTTGAAGTAGTTTTTGATCATCTAACCCAATCAAACTAAAACCATAGGGTATTCCATTACAATTTATACCATACGGTATCGTTATGGAAGGCAATCCAATGTATTGTGAGTGAAGACAGTTTTTAAAATTGATTATAATATCTACCGTTTTAAAATGCTCAGAAACAATTTTTTTCTTTTCTTCTCTATCCCTTAGTGCTTTAATGTATACTTCTTCACTTAGATCACCTTTTGTATTCTCTTCAGCATCTTCTAGGTAAAATTGTCCATATCTTAATGCTTCTTCTTTATGCATATTATTAAAATCGATTATATCTTTTAGAGTACGTATCTGACTGTCTTTCGGTAAGGTCTTTAAGTATTTATTCATAATATACTTAAACTCGTATTTTTCTATCACTTTAATCTTTTCTGTTTCTATACTAGTTACATTCATTCTTATAATAATTGCTCCTGCTTGTGTAAGAGCCTTTAATATTTCATCAATTCTATTTGATTCTTCATTTGACAAATTTACCATATCCCCTTCTGGAAGACAAATCTTCACTCCTTTTAATTCCTGCTCCTTTTTTATATCAATTTTGGTATTAGACATTGTGGAATATAATATTGCTATATCCTCAACCGTTCTAGCCATGGGACCAATCATATCTAAAGTAAAACTAGTTGGTATGATGCCTTGGTTACTTAAGGAATGTATACTCGGTCTATACCCCACTATGCTGTTATTAATTGAAGGGGATATTATGGAACCAGCTGTATCCGTACCAATTGATGCCATGCAGAAATTCGCTGTAACTGAAACTGCAGAACCTGTGCTTGAGCCAGAAGGATCTCCACCACGGTCATATGGGGAAAAGACTTGCCCTCCAAGAGAGCTATAACCAGCTGGCATTCCAATCGTTTGATAATTAGCAAATTCAGTCATATTCGTTTTACCAAGAATAATAGCACCTTTGTCTCTTAAATATTTTATCCCTTCTGCATCTTTTAAAGCAATATGATTTGCTAATGCTAAAGCACCAGCTGTTGTGTGCAATTTATCCCCCGTATCAATATTAGCTTTCACAAGTATTGGTATACCATTTAGAATATGATTACGTTCTCGGTTGTCGAGTTCTTCTGCAATTTTTAGAGCATCTGGATTTAATTCCAACACACTATTTAATCCTAGTTTACCTTTATCATATTTATGAATTCTATCTAAATATCCTTTCACAAGCTCTTTTATGGACACTTTCTTACTTTTTATTAAATTTGATAATTCACTAATCGTAATTTCCTTTAAATCATCCATGGAATCCTTTCTAAACATAGTTGTTTTAATGTATTTATAGATTATTTTTACCTAGTAACCAAAATTTATGTACTTATAGTCATACAACTATGTAAAATCAATATTTAGACTACCTAGATTAATTTTCTAATCTAAATATTATATCTAATCAATCAAAGCAACTTAAACAAATATGTAGTATTCATAATTTTTTAATAGCTATTATTTTTATTAGCTATTATTTTTATAAGCTATTATTATTAACTCTTATTTTAATATCCATTATCTTTTATAATTTTATCTATGATTAGGAATACTATATTGACCTTATAAATTGAATAGAAAAGAAAGGGATTTAATATGAATCAAAAATTTACCAATCAAGTTATTTTAATAACAGGAGCTGCATCCGGTTTAGGATATGCTGTTGCTGAAGAAATTGCCAGTGAAAGTGGAAAAGTAGCATTAGTTGATATTAATCTGGATGCCTTAGAAGAAGCAAAGAAGAATCTATTAGGAAAATATCCAAATGCTGAAATAATAACTTTAAAAGCTGATGTTTCTAGTGAAGAAGAGACCAAAAATTATGTGAATGAAACAGTCAAAGCCTATGGTAGAATTGATGGCTTTTACAACAATGCGGGTATTGAAGGCAAGCAAGCTAAATTAAGTGAATATGATGTTAATGTATTTAAAAAAGTAATTGATATAAACCTATATGGTGTATACTATGGCATGAAGTATGTAATACCTGTAATGAGAAAGCAAAAATACGGTCTAATTGTAAATACATCTAGTGTTGGTGGTATCCTTGGTGTATTTAATCAGACTCCTTATGTTGCAAGTAAACATGCGGTTGCTGGTATGACAAAAAATGCTGCTGTAGAGTATGCCTGTGATGGAATTACGGTAAATGCGATAGCACCTGGTGCTATACTTACACCAATGGTTGCCCACTCCTTTGAACAAATAAACCCAACGGATCCAAAGAAAGCTGAGTTTGAATTTGCTCAAGGTAATCCTACGAAACGACTTGGTCTTCCTGAAGAAGTTGCTAAAGTAGTATCCTTTCTATTATCAGGTGAGACAAGATATATTAATGGTCAGGTAATTGCCATTGATGGTGGACAATCCATTTTATATTAAAGATAGGCCAAAACTCTAGTATATTTCGTGCTTTGTTAAAAGAAAAGCTCTGTACCAAGCTAATATATGAACCGAATTATTCATATTATTATCTAGATACAGAGCTGATTATTTATTATAGCATTATTTTTATTCTTACATTAATTATTTTAACATAAATTATTTTAACACAAATTATTTTAACACAAGTTATTGTCCATAAACTTCAGCAACATTCATCATAATTGCACATTCAATACGTTTTCTAAATAACCTACATCCATAATCGTATATTCCATTAATTGACCCAGTAGCATGATATGCATTTGCTGCACAACCACCACTACAATATAGTCTTGCCCAACAATCTCTACATTCTTGTCTAGAATATACATTGCATTCCTTAAATTCATCTCTTAAATCAGTTTTAGTTATGCCATCCCAAACATTACCCATGGAGTATTCACTATCTCCAACAAATTGATGGCAAGGATATAGTTCTCCCCAAGGTGTTACTGCTAAATACTCTGTTCCAGAGCCACATCCTGTTACTCGCTTATAAATACATGGGCCACCTTTTAAATCTAAGATATAATGATAGAAAGTAAATCCCTTACCTTCCTTTTTTCGTTTTATCATTTCAGTAGCAAGAATTTCATATTGTCGAAATAATTCTGGTAAATCTTCTTCTGTTAAGGCATATGGATCTTTTTCATCACAAACAACCGGTTCCATAGATAATTCTGTAAAACCTAAATCAGCCATATGTAATACATCCTTTGTAAAATCAACGTTATTATGCGTAAAGGTTCCTCGCATATAATATCCTTTACCTTCTCGTTTTTCTACAAATTCCTTAAATTTCGGTACAATCGTATCATAACTGCCCTTACCACCTGCTGTTTTACGTAGACTATCATGAACTTCTTTTCTACCGTCAAGACTAAGAACTACATTATGCATCTCTTTATTAGCAAACTCTATAACATCATCATTAATTAGCATACCGTTGGTTGTTAAGGTAAACCTGAAATTCTTGTTATGGATTTTCTCTTGTTCCCTTGCATACATAACAATTTGCTTTACCACTTCCCAGTTCATAAGTGGTTCTCCACCAAAGAAGTCAACTTCAAGATTTCTTCTTGCTCCTGAATTAGCAATTAAAAAATCGATTGCTCCTTTACCAACTTCTAAACTCATAAATGCTTTATCACCATGATATTTGCCTTGGCTAGCAAAACAATAATCACAGGTTAAATTACAAGTGTGAGCTATATGAAAGCATAAAGCTTTTATCACTTGATTTTTATTTTTATAATTAATTGCTGTGTTTTCGTACAAATCAGGAGCAAATAATTTTCCACTCTCTTTTAAACTTTTTATATCATCAATGACTTCTAAGATTTCTTCTTTATTAATATCAGGTACTCTTGCATACTTTTTTAACATCTCATTTACTATGTCATCTGCACTATTATCTTCATACATTGCGATTACATCATATGCTAGATCATCCACATGATGAACAGAACCACTATAAATGTCAAGAACTATATTATACCCGTTTAACTTATATTGATGTATCATAAAAACTCCAATCTACAAAAGAATAGCCGTTTGGCCAAATGACAAAACGGCTTCTTAACTATGTAATTACCTAGTATCTATTCGTTATTGCTTTTTTCGCATGGTTGGTTTGCAACACCACAAGATGTTTTACATGCAGATTGGCAAGATGTTTGACATTCTCCACAACCACCATTTACAGTGCTTTTTGCTAAATCACGAGTTTCAACTGTTTGAATTCTTTTCATACTATCAGCTCCTTTTATATACGATATTTAACTTAATTATTTTACTATAGATTATAATATTTGTCAAAGAACAATTCTAAATATTAGAATTATGTTACTTTTATTACTTCTATGGTTGATTCTATTTTTCCACTTGAGCTTTTTGGCATTATGTTCATCTCCATCATTCTCTTAAGGAATTGTATAAAATCCATATCGATTTGTTCTCCTGGAACTAGTATAGGAATTCCTGGTGGGTAAAAATACACGTATTCTCTTGATATCCTTCCAACCGAATCCTCTAATAAACGTTCCTCGTACTCTTCTTTCATCGCCTGATGGATACTCATGATAGATTTCGGAAATGGGAACTTAAATACTAAATTACAATCATTTTCAATATTACTCTTTATCATTAGCGGTTCGGAATCAATTTCAAGTAATGCATTCGAGAGTAAGATAAAATTGTCCTTTGTGTCAAAAATACTTGTCATTGCAATGGCATAATCAGAATAAGCCATTTCCAACTCAATATTATATTCTTCTCTTAATCGTAAAGCTAAATCATTACCTGTTAGTTTCGTTCCCTTGCTACTAATTATTAGTTTACCCTTATCAAATAAGTGAATATTCTTATGTTCTTCTAGCTTGTTATCTCCATAATTAAGAATTTTTAGATTTTTTAATCCAATCATACGATTACTAAAAAATTTTAAATTTTCATCATATTCATTAAATAACTTCTTCCCTTCATTGGCTAATAAGTGTATACAAGCATCAATCGAAGCTAAGAGAACATAGGAAGGACTACTAGTTTCAAAAATACTTAATTGTCTTTTGACCTCATTTGCAGATACTAACTTTCCATTAACATGACACAAAGCGGTTTGAGTAAGAGCTGGTAAGGTTTTATGAATACTATTTATCACAATATCTGCTCCTGCTGCTACAGCAGAGCCACAAAACAGATTGGAAAATCCAAGATGGGCACCATGTGCTTCGTCTACTAAAACTGGTATTTGGTAGAAATGTGCGATTTCTGTGATACTTTTTATATCACTAATGACACCTTCATAGCTAGGTGATGTAAGTATAATTAATTTAGCATCTAGGTTGGACTGTATCATTTCTTTTACTTCTTCTACTTCTTGGCTACCATAAATTCCAAATTCCTCATCAAGCTTAGGTATAAGGTATACTGGATTCAGTTCATTTAATTCAACTGCGTGATATACAGATTTATGAGCATTCCTAGACATGATTATTTTATCACCAGGTTTTACAACTGCTCTTACACCAGCTAATATTCCACAAGTACTACCATTTACCAAGTAAAAAGTATGTTCACTATGATACAGAGTAGCTGCTAAATCTTGGCTTTGTTTTATGATCCCTTCTGGATCGTGTAAATTATCGAAACCATTTATTTCTGTAATATCAATAGCAAAAGGAAGGTTTGCATCTATACCACTGCTATTTCTCTTATGACCTGGCATATGCATCGGACAAATATCTTGTTCTCTATATTCAAGTAATGTATTATATATGGTTTTCATCTTCTTTTCTCTCCATTACCTTCATCTAATTTTCTATATTGTCCGATACTATTTGCCTAATGTCAACCTTATTCTGTTCTAAGTGCAACAACAGGATCCTTTTTCGCTGCTAATTTAGATGGAATTAAACCAGCTATTAAGGTTAATGTCATACTAATTATAATAAGTATGATAGCACCTTGTACTGGTAAGGCTGAAATATTACTAATATCAGTTATTGATTTTATAATAATATTAATTGGTATATTTAAAAGTAAAGTAATAACAATACCAAGGGTTCCAGATACAAAACCAACAATTAGGGTTTCTGCGTTAAATACTCTAGAGATATCTCTCTTTGAAGCACCGATGGAACGTAAAATACCAATTTCTTTTGTACGCTCTAATACAGAAATATAAGTTATAATACCTATCATTATCGATGAAACCACAAGAGATATTGCAACAAATGCGATTAGAACATAGGATATAACATTAATTATCGTACTAATGGATGACATCATAAGACCTACAATATCCGTATAGTTGATAACAAACTCATCTTTACCTTCATCTAACATTCTACGATTGTATTCCTCGATAATATCTGCAATTTGCTCTTTTGCTTCAAAGCTATTAGCATAAATATTAATTTTGCTTGGTTTGTCATGATTTACAATGCCAAGTTTTACAAGATTATCTTCATAAGTTGCTTCTGTAGTTTCTGGCTTAAGCTGCTCTTTAAACATCTCGATGATTTGTTCCTCAGACATATTTTGTAAGAAACCTTCTGTTTGTGTTCTAGTGTCCTCATCAAGAGTTGCTAAATAGGCATTAACGTCTTCCATTGTAAACTCTTCATCTTCTTCTGGTGCAATAAATGGTATACCAGTAAAGACATCTGTATCTTTATCTTCTAATTGCTTATTAACTATCTCACTTTTGTTTGTTTCATTAATCACATACTTGGTTAAATCACTTGTATATCCAATTGCTCCATTCATTGCTGTAGAAACAGCATCTTCGTTTGGTCGAATGATACCTACAACCTTAAGAGCAATTCCTTTATCGATTACTTCTTTCATGTAATCTTCATCATCAGACATATCGAACCATTCTTCTTCAATTTCATCATATTCATAGAAATCTGTAGGAAGAATTAATTTGTATTCCAAGTCAAGAATATCATCATAAGAAAAACTTTCTACTTCGGTATTATAGGTCTCTCCATTCATCGCAGCTTTCATGATTTCTTCTACTTCTGCTGGATCCTTTAAACCTAATGAATACATAACCATATCACTTAATTCATTGTTACTATCCACCATTAATACGATTTCATCATAGTTGTTCGGCCATTCGCCAGCTAACACATCATATTGTGAACTTAGTAATTCTTTATTCCCAAGTAATTCTTCCCAAACATTTAAACCAGTTGAGAACATGGAGGACATACCAGGCATGGCAGGTGCACCACTTGATGCATTGCCATACATACTATTAAATAATTCACTTGGATTAACTTGATTTATACCATCTTCCGTGTTAGAGGAATAAATATTAAGGGTAAGATCATAACCGTATTGGAATGCACTTACATACTCATCCATTCCACTTTCTTCACTTTCAATAAACTTTTTAAATTCCTCTAAGTTATTTGTTTGAATCTCTGCAACCATTGTATTCATCATATCCATCATAATAGTATTAGAATATACTTTATCTAGATCATGACTTATATCACCTTTACCAACTGAAGACATCGAATTCATTAAGCTAGTAAGATCCATTGTTTCTGATTCAATTGAAATAGGATAAGAGGATAGTGTATCTTCTTGCACCTTATCGATATACTGTTGAATACCGCTTGATAGAGATAATATAAGTGCAATACCAATTATACCTATACTTCCAGCAAAAGCTGTCATAAAGGTACGTGTCTTTTTCGTTAGCAAATTGTTAAGTGAAAGTGACATTGCTGTGAAGAATGACATAGAGGTTTTATTATCCTTCTCTTTTGTCGTCTTCTCTTTTGTAGCCTTAGTACTAAATTCTGCCACTTCATATGGATTGCTATCATCTAATACATTACCATCTAATAATCGAATTATTCTTGTTGAATATTTCTTTGCGATTTCAGGATTGTGAGTTACCATTATAATTAACTTATCCTTGGCAATCTCTTTTAAAATCTCCATAATTTGCACACTAGTCTCTGAATCTAGTGCGCCAGTTGGTTCATCCGCTAATAAAATATCTGGTTCATTAACCAAGGCACGGGCGATGGCTACTCTTTGCATCTGTCCACCAGACATTTGATTTGGCTTCTTCTTTAATTGATCTCCGAGTCCTACTTTAGTTAGAGCATCGATTGCTCTTTGTCTTCTCTCTTGCTTTGATACTCCAGATAAAGTAAGAGCTAATTCCACGTTTGATAATACAGATTGATGTGGTATTAAGTTATAAGATTGAAAAACAAAGCCAATGGAATGATTACGATATGTATCCCAATCTCTGTCCCTATATTCTTTTGTAGATTTACCATTTATAACCAGATCACCATTTGTGTATTTATCTAAACCACCAATAATATTTAGTAATGTGGTTTTTCCACAACCTGATGGGCCTAATATAGATACAAATTCATTCTTACGAAATTCAATATCTACACCTTTTAAAGCTTTAACCGTTGTATCACCTGCAAAATACTCTTTCACGATATTTATTAATTTTAACATTATTTGTCTCCTTTCTTACTGTCTTCGCAATTATAGGCATGAAATATGAACTGAATATAAACAAAACATTGATATTCTCATATATTCTTTTTTATTATTAACAATTTATATATTCTTAATATTTTTTACCTAACTTTAAGAAAATAAATATTTTTATCTCTTTCTTGTTATCTTTAAATATGCTAGATTAGTACTAATAAGTTTTGGCCAATGCGAAACTCTATAATATATATTTATATTTGAGCTGCAATTTATACAATTCTGAAGCGTAATTAAAGTGATTTCTCGCTTAAGAGGAAGGAGCGTTGGAGCAACGTGTACACACGTAGGGAATTCGTATAAGTGCAGCTCAATATCAAAATACTTGATGTTTCGCATTTACCAACTAATAAGTTTAAAGGGAGGAAGCCTATGTTTCAAATTATGGTAATTGAAGATGATCCCAATACGCGTAAGTTAATGAGAGCTGTACTAGAACAAAATGGATATATCGTTTATCTTGCTTCAAATGGTCAGGAAGGCTTGGAATTACTTGATTCAAAGCACATCGATTTGATTCTTTTAGATATTATGATGCCTGTTATGGATGGATATGAGTTTACAAAACTTCTACGTGAGGAAAAATGGAATATACCAATTCTTATGGTTACCGCAAAAGAATCTTTAGATGACAAAAAGAAAGGATTTATCGTTGGTACTGATGATTATATGGTAAAACCAGTGGATGAAGAGGAAATGTTATTAAGAATTCAAGCTCTTCTTAGACGCTCTAGGATAGCCAATGAACATAAATTACAAATAGGTAATATGGCACTTGATTATAATGGATTTGTCATACAAATGGATGACATTACTCATGAACTTCCAAACAAAGAATTTTTACTCTTATATAAGTTACTTTCCTATCCCAATAAAATATTTACAAGAAGACAATTAATGGATGAATTATGGGATATGGACAGTGATACTGATGAGCGTACTGTGGATGTACATATTAATCGCTTACGTGATCGTTTTCGAGAAAATTGTTATTTTGAAATCGTAACCGTTCGAGGTTTGGGTTATAAGGCGGTGAAGCTGATATGAGAAAAATAAAATCATTAAATTTATATATGGTTCTTTTAGTTTTATTTATTATGGTGATGTCTAGTATCCTTTCTGCTATCTCCCTTATTTTTCTTTTTAAATTGAGATTAATATCTCATTCTCATTTAACACCATTAATTCTGTCCTTTATTGCTTTACTCGTCAGTATTATTTTAGGTACCTGTATTTCAGCATTTGTTGGAAAGAGAATTTTAAAACCAATGAATGAATTAATCCAAGCTACCAGGATTGTTGCAAAGGGTGACTTTTCAGTGAAAGTAACCGAAATCGATAATAATATTATATTGGCAGATTTATTAAAGAGTTTTAATATTATGATTGATGAATTAAGTAGTATAGAGTTATTTCGTAAAAACTTTATTAATAACTTTTCACATGAATTTAAAACACCTATTGTTTCAATAAGAGGATTTGCTAAGCAGCTTACTATGGATTCTATTACTGATGAAGTACGAAAGGAATATGCTAGTATTATTGTAAATGAGGCCAATCGTCTGACTACAATGTCATCAAATATCCTCTTACTTACTAAATTTGAGCATCAGCAAATAATTAATGATCAGAATAACTTTGATCTAGATGAGCAAATTCGTAGATGCATCATATTATTAGAATCACATTGGAATAAGAAAAATATAGAATTTAATCTTGATCTTGAAGATATTACATACTACTCTAACGAAGAAATGCTCTCCCATGTATGGATTAATCTAATATCAAATGCAATAAAGTTTAGTCCCGAAAATGGTGTAGTGCATGTAAAATTAAGAAAAGCTCCAGAAAATATTCTAGTTGAAATTACAGATCATGGTATTGGAATTAAAAGTAGTGATATTGAACGAATTTTTGAGAAATTCTACCAATGCGATAGCTCTCATACTGGTGAAGGAAATGGTTTAGGATTATCCTTAGTCAAACGAATTATAGAATTATGCAATGGTGAAATCTATGTTACTAGTGAATATAAATTGGGAACAAGCTTCAAAATCGAATTACCTTTTTATTCTCCAGCTATTAGACATCCATAAGGAAAGGGCGTAATAAACTCTTACGCCCTTCATACTCTTATACTGTCCACTCATTATTTATGATGCACACTAGTTTCCAATTACCACTTTCTTCTTGAAATACTAATTTTAGACTCTTCCAATCAATACCTTCATACTCTTCATTAAAACCAGAAAAATAAAACTCCACTACGATTGCATTTTCATAAATCTCATGTTCATTTGCTTTCATATTACCAAAGCTTAATGTTTTGTTGTAGCTTACTTCTTCTGCATTTTTAAAATCAGCTGAATAGATAAATTCATCATAATATGCAGCAGGGGTAAGAATGATATCATCACCACGTCCATCATATACACCCCAATGATATTCCGTATTATCCTCCATAAAATTTCTAAGCTTCTCTTTATCAAATACCAAATTCGTTTCTTTATTAATATAAGTGTAAGGCGAAAAGCTTACACCTTTCACGCTATGGATATAGGAGGATAGTGTTTTAAAGTCTTTCTTGGACAAAGCATCAATTACTTTAAAAGCGATATCTTCTACTAATCTTTTACCATCTTCTGATAGAATGATACCATCTTCATTAAAGCTATAGGTATTTAATGATTCATTTTCCGTTTCTAAATTATTGTTTGTATTGTTCTTACTATTCTCGCATCCAACTAATATTATGACTGCTGCCATTATACTTAATAATAACTTGTATCTTCGCATAGACTCCTCCTGTGAAATGATTTCTATTAATACTATAGCACATTTATTTGCCATATCCATTAATTTTATCTTACAATTCTATTACTGTTATATAACTCATCTAGTATCATATACTATTTATAAAGAAATTAAAAAGGTTTATATATGGCTGATTGTGGTACTCGAATTTTAAGTGAGAATTACGGTGATTTTATTATAGACTATACTACAATTACCCAAATACCAAATGTGGTAAGTGACTTATGTTATAATATTGTTTATGGAACTGTTGCAGTTGGATACGAACGATTAAGTACACTACCAAAGAATATCTTTCAATCCTATAGTTATAGTGTCTTTCCTCATTGCTATGGACTTATGGATATAACTAGTATTGATTCCACTGGTATTTCAAGACTAAGGGGTATTCCCTCTTTGAATTTAAAAGGTAAAGGTATATTAATTGGTATCGTTGATACAGGAATTGATTATACTCATGAAGCCTTTCGTAATGAAGATGGAACTACTCGTATATTATCTATTTGGGATCAAACAATACAAAGTGATAGAGTTGTAGAAGGCTTTTATTACGGTACCGAGTATGATGAGAGTCAAATAAATGAAGCATTATTAAGTACTGACCCTTTATCTATCGTTCCAAGTATGGATGATAACGGACATGGAACATTTCTTGCTGGAATCGCTGCGGGTAATATAAATCCAGCAAAAGAATTCTCAGGTGTTGCTCCAGAATCTAAAATTATAGTAGTAAAACTAAAGCAAGCTAAAAAATTCATAAGAGATTATTTTTTTATTCCTGAAGGTGCAACTTGCTATTCTGAATCAGATATTATGTTAGGAATAAAATATCTTGTAGATACAGCCCAAAAACTTAATATGCCCATATCAATCTGTATTGGTTTAGGAACATCACAAGGTGGCCATGACGCTAGAAGTAGGTTAAATAGTTATTTATCCTATCTAGCAGATAAAAGAAGGATTGGCATCACAATTGCCGCTGGTAATGAAGGGAGTAGTGGACATCATTTTTATGGAGAGGTTGATAAAACCTTAGGATATACATCAGTAGAATTAAGAGTTGGCTCTAATAATAAAGGGTTCTCCATGGAACTATGGGGCTCTAAACCAAATCTTTTTTCCATTGATATTTTATCTCCTACTGGTGAGTATATACCAGAGATTCCAGCACGAATAGGCACAACAAGAGAACTTAAATTCTTGTTCGAATCTTCAGAAGTCTTTATCGATTATGAATTAATCGAAACACAAACAGGTGACCAGTTAATTTTAATGCGTTTTAAAAATCCTGCAGAAGGAATATGGAAATTTCGAGTATACTCGAAAAGCTCATCGCGGCCTTCTTTTCATATTTGGTTACCAATTAATGAGTTCTTGGATGATGAAACCTACTTTAC
>JAFAEB010000290.1 GCA_023424235.1 Bacillota bacterium | reverse complement strand
TCTATGGGTTGTCATATTAAATGAAGATAATCCTGTTAAAACGGAAGTATTTAAAGATATAAAAGTCACCGTTATAAATGAACAAAGTTTACAAGAAAAAGACAAGGTGTATGAGGTAGTAAAGGGTAAAACCATTGATGTTAAGGTGAAAGGTAAGCGTAAAATCGTTGATTCTCTTACACCATCAAATTTTAAAGCAGTGGCAGATCTTAGTCTATTATCAATAAATTATGTTGCTAGTATTGATGTTACGGTTCCAGGTTTTAGTAATGATATTGAGATACTAGATACGGGAAATTATATCCTAAAGGTAAGTCTAGAAAATAAAGAGACAGAACAATTTCGTGTTGAAGTCGTAGAAAATGGTATGGTAGCAGATGGTAATTATATTTATGAAAAAAACGCTACTCCTAATATTATGCAAGTATCAGGAGCAGAATCCGTCATAAATACCATAGCAGAAGTTGTTGTAGAAGTAGATGTAACGAATGCAAGCGAATCCTTTAAGGTAACGGAAGTTCCCAAAGTATATGATAAAAATGGTTCTATTATTGACTCAAGTAAACTACAATTAAATTATGATGCTGTAGATGTTTCCGTCAATCTCTTAAAGACAAAAACAGTACCATTTGTCATTGATGTTACAGGCGAACCATTCTATGGTTATGAATATGTATCTGCTGAGTATGAACCAAAGCAAATCACCATAGCAGGGGAAAAGGAAGTATTAGATAAGATAACCTATATTAAGGGTGAGTACAATGTTAAGTATAAACGTGAAGACTTCCAAGGTGAGGTTAATATTGAAGACTTTATTAAAGAAGATGTTATACTAATTGACGATAATAAAACTGCAGTTATCCATGTTAAAGTAGAAAAGTTAGAGAGTAAAGATATAAGTTTTAGTTTAGATGATATTAATGTAATCAATGTACCTGAAGGATTGAAAGCGGAATTCGAAGGTGAAAATGAATTTGAAGTTCGTGTATATGGTAATAAAGATGCTCTAAATAAAATAAATCGTTATAACATTAATCCATTTATCGATTTATCCAATTACCAATTAGGTACGGATTATGTTAAAATTCAATTTAATATACAAGATGATTCCGTAGATTATTCTTATCCAAGTATAAGTGTTACTCTAGTCGAGAATAATGTAGGATAGTGTATATTAAATTGTACATACAAATAGCCAAAGGCGGTTCATAGGAGGTTATGCAATGGTAAGTAGTAAGGTTGTGGTTAAAAACCCTACAGGATTACATTTACGACCAGCTGGATTATTATGTAAGACAGCGATCGAGTTTAAATCAAAAATCAGTATTCAGTTTAACGATACAACTGCCAATGCCAAAAGTGTTTTAGGTGTATTGGGTGCATGTATTAAGACTGGTGATGAAATAGAGTTAATCTGTGAAGGTGAAGATGAAGAAGAAGCTCTTAAAACCTTAGTAAAAGCCATTGAAAGTGGACTTGGAGAGATAATTGATTAACATAACTTAATATAACATAAAAAACGCCGAAGAATGAAATGATTCGAGCTCTCAATCCTTAGATTTTTAGGTCTAACGGTTGGGAGGTCTGGTCACTATTCTAAGGCGTTTTTATTTCAAAGCTTAGGAATACCACTTCTTTATTACATCTTCTGCTTTTTTTAAGTGTATATTAAATCCAATATCCTTTGAAGCAATCTCTCTTGTATCATAAATTTCAATGCTCCAATCCCACCAGAATACACCATGAAACCAGGGTTTGTCATGAAAAACACTTAAGCAAGACTCATAAAAATTTGCTTGCTCGTCTTCGTCCATAGGAAAATCCTTATGAGTAAAATCCCATGGCATCATAGCACATCCAGCTGCACTTCTACAACCGATTTCCATAAACAAGATGGGTTTATTATATTGCTTACTAACCTTTTCTAAACTGTCTGAAATACGAAGCCAATTTTTAGTCATATTGCTTAAGCTTTCACCAGGCTTTTTGGCAACTGGATAATAGGCAGAAGTTCCAATAAAATCGAGGGCATCAAACCATTTAACCTCATTTTCACGACCATGATTGGTGTTATAAACAAGAGGCCCAGTATATATCTCTTTTACTTTCTTAATTAAGGTTCTCCAATGAGCTTCTTTTCGTTCTGTTCCAGACATTTCACAACCAATACATAGCATTTCACAGTTATAATCAGCTGCAATTTCTGCATAGTGACATATAAAAGCTGTGTAGGAAGAAAACCAAGTATCCCAATACATATCAACTCCAAACATATTCTCATCTGGGAAATTAATTAGAGCTCTCCAAACTCCATCATCACAATTAATCATTGGTTTTAAGCATACTTTGATTCCTTTTTGATGAGCATTTTCAATTGCGAAGATAATATCCTTATCTGTAACACTTGTACGATAATCAAAAAGTATTTCAGTCGATGCAAAAGACTTTTGTTGAATATTAAAAGCTAAGCAAATGTAATTAACTCCTGTCTTTGTTAACTTATGAAAGGACTCGATTGCTTTTTCGGTACGATAACTTCCTCTTTTAGCACCATAACCATATGTAAATCCTTTAATGACCATATTGACCTCTTTTCTGACATTGTTTAATTTATAAACTAATTGTATTTCTAGTATCATAACATAGTGTATGATTAGATGGAATGTGTATTATTATCGTATCCATGTACTATTAATAGAATGATATTTTATTACAGTTAGTGGACAAGTACGTATATTTATAAATAATTTTATTATATATATACGATTTGTTAATATTTTTTAATAAAAATAGTTGTATATTAAGCCTAGTGGTGATATAATTGTGGTCAAATCCATCGTTTAAGGAAGAATATTAAGACTATTTAAAAGAAAAGGAATGAAATCATGGGGCTAGAGTAGAT
>JAFAEB010000131.1 GCA_023424235.1 Bacillota bacterium | reverse complement strand
CTGATACTCCCTTCTTTGCCATAAAGATAGCATTTCTTCCCTCACCACAACCAAACTCAATGGAAGACGTTATTGGAATCCCTTTTTCGAAAAAATCCACTAAGTTTTCATCTGCTAGTTCATTTTGGGTAATAAAATTTGCTGGATGCTTTCTTAATGCATAAAATTCATCCCAGGATACACTTTCAACTTTGCTATCTAATAATTCCATTATGTCATCATAATTATTGATAAATGGTTTCATGCTCCCCCTCCGTTTCATATATAATAACTTAATTATATATGAAATTTTACCATTTAACTACTATGTATTGAAGTTTTATAGGCGTTGGACATTAAAAAATCCCTTGATTAACAAGGGATTTTAAAAGTATAAAATTATTCCTTTACAACTGGGTACCAGAGCTCGTAAGTATAGCTATCTTTTGGGAAATCATAATCAAAATACACTTCAACATCAGGAATAGAATTATCTGCCCTCCTGTATCCAGAAGATGGGAACCATTCCTGCCATATTCGGTTAATTAAATCCATTAGTTCACCTTCTGCTTCAAAAATAGCCCATGTTGCTTCAGGAATTTCAATCTGATCTAATCCACTTATCTCAGAATTTCTAGTTGATACAGCAATGTAGTAATCGAATGTATACTCATTGTCAAAGTTAGCGCACAAGCCTAACAATCCTTTAGGTTCTCCATTTGATTGCTCTATGATTTTATCATAGCTTTCTTGTGGTAAGTCACGCCAAAAATGTGGTATTAGATTTTCTACTGAATCATTTCTAAATGTTTTCTTAATTCCAGCAACTTTAAAAGCTTCTTTTTTCTCAATTCTACACTTCATTTTCGTCTCTCCATTCAATAATATTTGGAAAGTGATGCGAGGATAGGAGTTTAAAAAGATTTTACGGCTTCTTGCGTATTGAGGTGATACCTTATGTTGATTTTGGAACGCTCTATTAAATGCAGTCGGTGATGAATAACCATATTTCATAGCTATATCAATGATTTTTTCATTACTGTTTTGCAATTCTAGAGCAGCAAGGGAAAGTCTCCTACGCCTTATATATTCACTTAATTGTAATCCAGTAACAAGGTAAAACATATTAGATAAATCATTACGAGAACTAAATGCCAGCTTAGCAGCATAGTCAAAATCAATTTGATTATTTAGGTTATCTTCAATATAATCAAGAGCCCTGTTTAACCGTATATTCCAATCCATGTAACACATCTCCTTTCATTCACAAGTATATCAGAGGAGTAACTAATGATCCTCTCATCTGACATCTTTATATGAGAGATTATATAAATCACGGTTTTGTAAAATGTTATAGTTACTATTCATTTCCAATGTAATCATGGTTAACTCCAATTGTTGTCCTAAAAAACTCTAACCCTATGATTTTTGAAGTTTTTCCAACTCTCGTTCTACCGTCTTTTTTTCGATTATTGCACCTCGTTCATCGTACCAATCAATCCACTTTTGACAATATGTACCTTAAGTGTAAGATATCCTAGGGATAAAGTTTCATGAATAATAGGATTAAATTTATTTTTTATTCTTAATCCATTTTTCAACTAATCTGTAATACTCATTATTTGGTTCAGTATTCTCATAATAAAATTCTAATGACTGTACATAGATAAGTTGCCCATCTACATCAACTAAATCTGCATTTCGATATAGGAATTCATCACTATCATCTCCTTGGCAATCCCCATAAAACATACAACGAATTAATATTCCCTCATATTTAACATCAAAGTACTTAAAGCCAGGAAAGCTTTTTCTTGCATTTCCTTCATAATGGAAAAACTTCTTTACTAACTCCTCTTCCTTCCATTTAAAAGTTAAGCATATTTTATCAAGTTCAAACTCCAAGCCATGGGCAAATATCATGGTTTTACCATCAACTTTAAACTTAACTCCCTTATCTTCTAAATTTCTTGCTAACAATAATAGTACTCTCCAGTTCTCCTTTTGTTCCATTTCTTTTAAACTTACCTGGTATACACATCCCTGATTCTCCATTGAAAATCCTCCTTTATAATTGGTAGTTTTATCATAACAATTAACAGAAGATTTTTCTTGTTCGAAAGAATTTGATTTTGTCGGAGTTAAGTATTCTTGATTAGCAAAATCTTTCCATCCACCAAGCATTTCAAATTTTATTGTTACTGGGTGATAGATTTTTATCTTTGGATATGTCCTTCTTACAAAGCTTGGGGGAAATCCATGAAACCGTGTAAATGCTTTCGTAAATGCTTCTGGTGTTTCGTACCCATATTTTAAAGCAAGGTCGATTATAAGGATCTTTGTATTCAACAACTCCATTCCAGCAAGAGTTAGCCGTCTATTTCGCACATACTCCATAATGGTTATATTACAAACAATTTTAAATAAGTTGTTTAGTGTAGATACACTTAGAAAGAAATGCTTCGCAAGCTTTTCTGGCGATATAAGCTCCAATATATTCTCTTCAATATAATCTATAATGTTCTGTACCAGTTCTATTGAAGTTTGATTTTTTATATCTATTTCTTTTGGCATAGCTACTGCTCCTTCTAATCATTGGTACTACAATTATAATTTGAATTGAATTCCTTTTCCTGTCTAAAACATAATAAATATGTCAATTTAATTACTTAGTTCTTTCACCATAAACATTTCTAGTGGCTGTTCAAAGCCTGGTATATCAAGGACTAGACAACCACAGTCTTTGTAGCCTAGTTTTCTATAAAAATGCTGTGCACTTTCATCCACTTGTGTTGAAGTCATAACCATTTTATATCCTTCCTTCATCATTTCGGCTTCCCAAAACTCCATAGTACGCCTGCCATATCCTTTATTACTATAAGAATCATACATATGTATTAGGTTTAGAAAAGGTGTATTATCCCAGAATAAATTAAAACGAAATACACCGATAGGTTTATCATCCTCTAAGATAATATAACCTCTCTTATCAGCTACTTTTTTATAGAATTCTGATTCTTTTAAATGTCTATCCAGGGTAAACCAAAACTCTTTATCCATTTCTTCTACATATCTTATCCCAAACATATCATATCCCCTTTTTATCGTTTATCATCTATATGACTCTTCCATATTCCTTTAAACCAGTAGAGTATTATTCAATTATTTGCTTATGAATTGTACCATCACTATTTTGTAATACGGCACTAAGTAATTTATTATTAGAAAAACTTATTAATAGTCCATATGAATCAACTTTATAAGTATAGACATATAAACCTGAACCAATGTCACTATAAGGTTCACCAAATATTTCCATTACTTCCTCCATGCTCATTCCCTTAGCTAATAAATTCACTTTGTCAATACTATCCTCATCTTTCGCTATTGATGAACTCATAACTATAAATAATATTACAATCGTCAAACATAGTATCAACAATATTGAACTATATACTTTACTTTTTTTCATTGACACCTCACAAATTAATATTATTTAAATATTAGCTATCCCTTGTAACAGAATAAAGATAGTGTGGCATATCCACACCACGATAATGCTTAACAAATTTATCAATAGGAGTCATACCATTTCGTATAGCAACATTTTGTGATGCTATATTCGTATCACGAATAATGGAATACACTTCTTTCGCGTTTAACACATTAAATGCATAGTCCTTACAAGCACTTGCAGCTTCAATTGCATAACCCTTGTGCCAATGTTCTTTTTGAAAAAGATATCCGATTTCCAAGACTTTACCGCCATTATAGTCTTGGAAGGTTAGTCCACATTGACCTATCATTTTATTGGTCTCTTTTAAGATGACAGCCCATAAGCCAAACCCATATTGCTTATATCGTAACATTTGATTATCAAACCATTTCATTACATCTTCATCACTAAATGCACCTTCATAAGCATACATTACATCTTCATCTTGTAGAATTTTACGAAGATCCGGTAGATCTGATTCGACCATTTCTCGTAACATTAATCTTTTTGTTTCTAATATCATTTTTTAACTCCTTTATTATATGCTTGTAAAAAAATAATCACTCCTGAGTAAATGCTTCCTTAATTAGTTTTAGGACATTGTATTCCCTCTGATTCCAAGCATTAAATCCTTCTCGACTAAGCATATCCTTATTAATCTCAATTGCTTCGTCCAAAGTATACCATACTTGATGAAATCCATACTTTTCCTCATTAGAGGTGTATTTACAAGTTTCTTTTGCTTCTTCAATATTACATAAATAATAGCGGTTAATTTGATGCCATATCATTGGTTCATGTGTTGATAACCTGATTTCCTCAACTTCACCAAATTCCTTAATGCTATCAAGTATAACATGATATCCTGTCTCTTCTAACGTTTCTCTTACAAGAGTATCAATATCACTTTCCCCTTCTTCCATGCCTCCCCCAGGAAATTTCACTTCACCAAAGTTTGACTCTATTAATAAAAGCTTACCATCGACAAATATAATTCCTCGAATAGCAATCCTTTTTATTTCTTCTAACGATGGATCATAGTTTTTTGCATCCATAACTAATAATTTCTTCATGCCCTTCTCCTTTGTTACATCTAAAAACTACCCCGTTTTTTTGTTAGCTCTTGAAAAAGCTGATTATGCATTCTCGTGACTTTAATTATGAGAGATTCACTAACTATTCTCAATCCTTATCTATCTTTTTGTTTATACACTATATTTTATAAAGTATATAAATAAATATTATGGAATAATCACTTCTTCCTCTTCAATAATAACTTCAGTAATAGATGTCATTTTAAAAGCATTAAATGAGACAATACTAGCAGTTATTATTAATATATTTATAATGAAACCGACTAACAAAACAATTCCGATTGTTTTCCATATTCTGCGAGACCGTCTGTTTCTTACCGCTAGCTGTTCATTAATTCTAGCTAGTTGCTCAACGACTTCATTGTTATCTTTTTCATCAACTTTTCCCCCAAGTAATCCTCTGACATCAACTTCTAGAATAGAAGCAATTTTTTGTAATATTTCAGCATCTGGTACTGATAAGCCTTTTTCCCACTTTGATACAGTCTGTCGTACCACGTTTAATCTTATTGCAAACTCTTCTTGTGTTAATCCTTTATTCTTTCG
>JAFAEB010000129.1 GCA_023424235.1 Bacillota bacterium | reverse complement strand
GAGTATTCGTTAAGGTTGGTGCATCTGCAAAATCACCACTTGTTGATGTAGCTGGTTTATAATCATTTAAGCTATAACTACCTACTACTTTAGAGATCGATTCAATATTTTGTCCTGATAACTTCTCAGTAATAGAATATTGCAAATTCGTCGTATTATCATTGAACACAAGACTAGTATCCGTTTTATATCCAGTAAAAACGTATCTACCAGCGTAATTACTATTTCCTTCTTGGTAGATTTGCTTTTTATATTCTTCTAGGTTCTGAACAATACTAGTACGATCAGAAGCAGTCAGCGGATCATTAGCTCCTTGGACACAGCTTGTATTAATTTTAGTTAAAATCGAATTTATATTTGTTAATGCACTCTCAGTAACATCCATCCAAGACTTTGCATCTGGTATATTCTTTTCATAATACTGATTTAGCTCTTTTAAATTCGTCCTTAATTTTAATGCTCTTACGGCAATGATCGGATCCTGGGAAGGACGTTGTATTTTTTTACCACTAGAGTATTGTTCCTCTAATAGAGCCAAACTATTCTTATTACGATTGATATTATGCATCGTATTTCTCGTAAGCATTTGATTTGTTATTCTCATTGGTCACTATACTCCCATTTCATTGATTAGCTTATTATAAATCTGATCCATAACAGATATAACTTTTGCAGATAAATTATAAGCATTTTGAAATTTAACTAGGTTCATGGCTTCTTCATCGATATCAACACCAGAGATAGATAATCTCTGATTCCCAATCATTTTTAAAATGTCTTCTTGACTCTTTGAGAAGGTGGATGCTTTCTTAGCATCAATTCCTATTTCAGCAACTAAGGTTTGTAGGAAGGAGGCAGGTGCTCCTTGTTTAAACATGTTTTTATCACTTTTTAAAGCAATTAAAGCTTCTAGTATTGCTTTATCTTCGACACCATCTGTAACACTTTTAGCAATCGCTAATTTATTAGGATTTTGATAGATATCATCTGTTATTGTAAAGTTTTTTGCAGTCAAATTGTAGTAGCTTTCAGCGGTATCGAACTTATAGTTTTCACCAGTTGCAGGTATGGTACCGTTAAAGAAATCCATACCTTTCTCACCCTTTAAATCCTGGCCTGTTTTATGAACATCATTGAATGTTTTTGAAAAGGTTCTAACAAACTCATTCATCTGACCCATATAATAAGGAATTCCCTTATAATTTATACTTTCACCAATCGATGCATTTACACCACTTACATCTTTTGATATAGGTTTGTCCAAATGAAAGGTATAAGTGTATTTTCCTGTTGCATTATCAAAAACAGCAGTAAAACTATTGTAGGAATATTCTTGATTACCAATCGTTAATACACCTTTTTCGGGTATATTAAGTTTTTCTATGGAATTAATATTACTATCTGTAAGTGTAACCGTATTCTGTCCTGTAGTAGCAGTCGCTTTACCTCTAAGATTCTCTAAGTTATTACCATCTCTTACTTCAATGATTGCTTTTAGTGAGCCGCCAAGTGTAGAACTAAGTACATCAAAAGATTGATTATTACTCCAAACAACATCATATAAACCATCTATATCATTTTGATTCTTTTTAAGAGTTCTAGGAACTGTTTTTAATGTATTATAATCATGAGTATCAACCAAAGTTTGACCATTGATTTTTACTGTATAGCTTGTAACACCAACTCCATCACCAACAACATTTTCAGATACCGATACATTCACAATTTTAGACAGCTCGTCAATTAATAGGGCTCTCTCATCTCGTAAATCATTTGCCACTCCGCCACCAGATTCTAATGTATTAACTTGTTTTGTTAGTGTAGCGATTTGCTTTGCTAGTGAATTGATACGGTCAACTTGATTTTTCACTTCAAAATTGGCCTCTTCTTGTATGCCTTCAAGGCTTGTATTTAAATAATTAAAGTACTCGGTTAAGCTTTTTGCATAATTGGTCACCTGAGTTCGAACCGTTAAGCTTGACGCATCTTTTGAAAGTTCTTGTAAACTTTCATAGAAGGAATTAAAGGATGTTGTAAATCCCTCCATATTTAACTCATTAAAGTAATTTTCGATTTCCTTCATATAATAACTCTTGGTGTCATAGCCACCATATAAGGTACTATTTTTCCAATACTTTAAGTCATAATACTCATTTCTAACTTGATATACACCTGTTACATCAACACCTGTTCCTGCCATACCATATGTATTATTCACTTTTAATGGGGTACCTGCTTTTTGTGTAATTACTTGTCTTGAGTATCCCACTGTTTCTGTATTTGCAATATTATGTGAAGTTGTATTAAGTGCCGCTTGATATGTATAAAGGCCTGTTGTGCCTATGTTAAGTCCAAAAAAAGTTGATGGCATATTTCACCTCATTCTAATAGAAAACCTTCTATTTCATTGTTTTTATCCTATGTTTTAATGCAAGTAGTACATTAATTTTATAGAATGATATTATAGTTATTAACATCTATCTAAATAGATTATTTTTGTGCGAGAGCGTGTTGCAAGTGAACTACCTTTGCAATAACATCTATACACATAAATCTGTGCAAATTGACGAGACAAAATTATAATTTGGCTTTTGACACTCTAGTCAAGATTACTAGTATAAAATAAAATTATCCCAAACGGTTAATTAAATGTTCTAGCATACTATCAATTACCGTTATAAATCTTGAGGATGCATTGTATGCATGTTGGTATTTTATTAAGTTGGTAAGCTCCTCATCTGTTGAAACACCCATAACTTGTTGTCTTTGATTATCAATACTTCCTGCCATAGCAATTTGATTCTCTTTCATGGCACTAAGTTGCTCGCCACGAGTTGCTAATTCTCCAATAAAGGCTGTATAATAATCCTTAAATGTGTTTACTGTTAAGGTATTTGGAGATATGGTTGCAAAAGGCTTGTTCCAAATTTCTACTAGGGCTTCTGCTGTTTTTATATCATAACCATCGGTTCCACTATTAGAACTAAGTGGAAGGATAGAATAATTATTCATTATCTTTTCATTTAACTCGATTTCACCAATGGTAAATAAACTATACTTATCATTCTTAATTTCTTCATTATATAGGTAAAGAGTCTTCATTACAGGATTTCCATTCGCGTCTAATACTGGATTACCACTAGCATCCGTCTCCTGATAAGTAGCCTTTGTATAACGTTCCATTGATTTACGATTAAATAATGCTTCTCCCATGGTATTATCAGCATCCATACCGACTGGAGCATTCTTTGAATCTAACACCTTTTCATTACCGGTTAAAGTTATGCTACTTCCATCTTCTAAGGTAACTGTTAATGGATTCACTGATGAAACAGACGTTATTAATTTATCTACTGAAACATTAGGTGCCAATAAATCATTAATTTTCGTAACAACTCCATGAATTAATTGGTCAAATTGCGCTTGTACTGTCATGATTACAGACGCACCTGTTTGATTGTTGTATTCAAATACGCGACTGTTATAATCTGCATCGGATTCACCTTCTTTTCTTACAGGTATATCCGTATAATTTGCTTCTTTGCTACCACGAGATAAAATTAATCCTTTTAAAGAACCAATATCTGTATCTTTCGCAGTAGATGGTGCTCTATCTAGATTAAATACATCAATATTACCATAAGACGGCCAAATAGGTTTTAGCATATCAGAGGAATTACTTATCTTTGCTGTAGCCATTTTAAAGGTTCTATCTTCTGTTACGATTGGAATACTTTCTGCTGTTACAGACACCTTTCCATTAGCATCTTCTTTATATGTAATACTAATAATTTGTCCTAACTCATCTAACAAATTATTACGTTCATCTCTAAGGTCATTGGCACGTTCCATGCCGTTACTTTCATAATAACTTATTTTATCATTTAACTTCTTTATTTCATCCGCTATCTCATTCACACGATTAACTTGATTTATAATTTGAGTATTTAAATTAATTTGATATTCTTGTAATTGTTTTGATATGTTTTCTGCATGTTCAATAAAATTAACTGCAGTTTGTATTACGGATGCACGTGTAACAATACTGTCTGGTTCTTTTGCAAGTTCCTGTATGGAAGTCCAGAAGTTTTCAATAGTTCCTTGAAAAGCTACGCCTTCTAACTCACCAAACATACTTTCAATTTCTTCAACTGTGCTATATTGTGCTTCATAAAATCCTTGTCTACCAATTTCTTTTCGGTATGATTTATCAAGGAACATATCTCTTACTTGTTTTACTGCAGCTATATCTACACCTAGTCCATATTGTAGGGTCGAATGCCTTGTTACTCCCCACTTAATGTATGAACTGTCTACTTGCACTACTTGTTGTCTAACAAAACCTTTTGTATCTGCATTGGTTATATTATGACCTGTAGTATTAAGGGAGTTTTGACTAGCACTAAGTCCAGATACGCCTGTATATAAACTTCCTATTAAACTCATAGAATTTCACCTGTCCTTTTTTAAATTCCACTGCTATTGCTTTGCATCAAACATCCCTGTTTGCAAAGTAGGTGTATCAAATTGCGAAGCACCTTTCGTATAGCCATGATTCCCTGGTGACATCCTTGTACTCTGAATAAAATTCATATTGAATTCTATCATCTCTAGGGATTGATGTATTAACGATTTGTTATGATTGTTTATTTCAACAAGTTTTTGAATTGTACTTTTTAGATCCTCATGAATATTTGATAATTCTGTTTGTTCCTTGGGTTGTTTTTCTAAAATTTGGATTATCGTTTTTATATGGAGAGTTT